>VBAF01000562.1 GCA_005884705.1 Alphaproteobacteria bacterium | reverse complement strand
ATCGGCGACGGCGACGGCCACGCTGTCGTAGACCCTGGCCTCTTCGAGCACGATATCTGCGCCCGACGCGGCGCGCTGCGCCTTGTCGTTCGGCCAGCCGTCGCGCGGCGCCACCAGGCGCAATTCGGACAGCCCGCAGTTCAGCATGGCGCGCGCCGCCATGCCGATATTCTCGCCAAGCTGCGGCCGCACCAGGACGATCACCGGCGCGGTGCCGGTCGTCGCCCGGCCCTTGGAGGCTCTGCCCATGCTGCGGCCTATAGCAAAAGATCTCCTGTGACGCCCGGCCTAGCGGCGTGAGGGGCGCGCGAGCATCGCCTGGCGGCGCATGAAGAACAGCAGCGGAACGAACACCATCGTCGCCACCGCGAGCACGCGGAAATCGTTGAGATAGGCGATCGTCGCCGCCTGGCGGTTGAGTTCCTCGCCCCACATGAAGATCAGCCGCGAGGGATCGTCCGTCGAGACGGAGCCGAATGGATAGCCGCCGCCGAACGGCGTCATGTATCCGACGATGCGCGAGCGGTCGACCGGGATGCCATGCTCGATCGGCGTGGTGGCGAAGCGCCACAACGGGCTGAACGGCGTCAGGTACTCGGCCAGCGTCGAGCGGTTGATCTGGATGTTGCGGTCGAGCAGCGCGACCAGGGTGGCGACTGATCGCCGCCCCCTCGGTGCGGATGCGGCCGGGCACGGTGGCGAAGGCGAGCGTGGTCAGCGGCGGAAACACCAGCCCCAGCCCGACGCCCTGCAGGAAGCCGTTCCAGACGATCCGCGACTCGCTGACATCGAGGGTGAACAGCGTCATGTCGTAGAGCGACCCGCCGCACAGGCTGAGCCCGAGCGCGATCAGCCAGCGCGCGTCGACTCGGCCGATCATGCGCGACACCACGAACATCGAGATCATCGTGCCGATGCCGCGCGGCGCCATCACGATGCCGGTGGTGAAGACCGGATAGCCCTTGAGCTGCTGCAGGAAGGGCGGCAACAGGGTCGCGGTCACGATCATCAGCAGGCCGGTGATCGCGGTGAAGATGATACCGAGCATCAGGTTGCGGTCGCGGAACAGATCGCGCGGCAGGAACGGATGGTCGTCCGACAGCATGTGGATCACGAACATGACGGCAGCGATGCCGGCAACCGTGGCCTCGGCGATGATCTCCTTGGAGCTGAACCAGTCGACCTGCTCGCCGCGGTCGAGCATGAGCTGGAACGTTCCGATGGCGATCGACAGCAGCGAGAAGCCGAGCAGGTCGAACGGCCGCGGATTGTCGCTCGCCTTGTTCTTGATCAGGACCATCAGGCCGATCGCGCACAGGATGCCGACCGGCAGGTTGATGTAGAACACCCAGCGCCACGAATATTCGTCGGTCAGCCAGCCGCCCAGGGTCGGGCCGGTGATCGGGCCGAGCATGGTGCCGACGCCCCACATCGCCATCGCCTTGCCCTGCTCCTCCCGGCTGTAGGTTTCCATCATCAGCGCCTGGCTCAGCGGCACCAGGGCGGCGCCGCAGACGCCCTGCAGGGTGCGGAACATCACGAGTTGCGGCAGCGTCTGCGCCGCGCCGCACAGCATCGAGGCGATCGTGAATCCGATGACCGACGACACCAGGATGCGCCGCAGGCCGAAGCGCACCGCGCAGAACCCGGCGAGCGGCGTCGCGATCGCCGCCGACACGATGTAGGAGGTGATGACCCAGGCGACCTGCTCCTGGGTGGCCGACAGCGAGCCCTGCATGTTGGGCAGCGCCACGTTGGCGATCGTGCCGTCGAGCGCCTGCATGATCGTGGCCATCATGACCACGACGGTGAGCCAGCGGCGGCGGCGAAGCTGGTCGGGATCCATCAGGACCCGCTTGTCAAAGCCCGATGCCCTTCAGCAGGTCGCCGAACGAGCGGCGGTGACCGGTATCGATGTCGATCGTCGCGCTCATCCCCACGCGCAGCGGCGGATCGCCGTCGCGGCATTGCACGGAGGTGCGCAGCGGGATGCGCTGCACCACCTTGACCCAATTGCCGGTGGCGTTCTGCGGCGGCAGCACGGCGAACTCCGCGCCCGTCGACTGGGCGAGCGAGGTGACTTTCCCGGTGCACTTCATGTCGGGGTAGGTGTCGACCGTGATGGTGACCGGCTGGCCGACCCGCACGCGGGTGAGCTCGGTCTCCTTGAAGTTGGCCTCGACCCAGAGGTCGGTGTCGGCGACTACCGCGATCGACGGCACGCCGGTGATGGCGTAGCTGCCCGGGACCAGCACCTTGGAGACGATGCCGTCCATCGGCGCCTCGATCGTGGTGCGCCGCAGGTTGAGCAGCGCCTCGTCGCGCGCCGCCACCATCTGCTTGACCCGCGGATGATCGTCGACCTTGATCTTCGGATCGCCGGCGAGTTGGGCCTCGATGCGCTGCAGGTCCTCCTCGAGCGAGGCGATGCGCTGGCGCGCGACCTCGGCTCCCATGCGCGACTCGTCGAGCTTGGCGACCGGCGCGAACTTGCGCTCGGCGAGGTCCTTCTGGCGCTCGAAGTCGGCCTGGGCGTAGGTCTGCTGGCTCTGCGCCGCCTTGATGTCCTCGCGCTTGGTGCGCCACTGGGCGCGCAGCCCACGGATCTCGGCACGCTGGATCTCGATGTCCGCTTCGATCTTGGCGAGCGCCAGTCGATACTGGTTTTCCCGCCCCGCGACCTCGACGATCGGCCCGCTCAGCTCGCTGGCGACATAGACCCGGTCGCCCTTGACGTAGGCGTTGTCGGTCTCGATGTAGCGGCCCGAAATCAGCCAGAAAAACAGCGCCACGGCGCAGGCCAAGAACGGCAGCGACCACATGAGCAGGCGCGCCAGACGCCGGCCGCCCATGCGCGGCCGCCGCGCGACCATGACCGCAATCGGCGGGACTGGCGTCTCGAGCTGCTCTCCGTCCATTCTCTATATATGGTCTGCCGGGCGGCCCTGACCGTCAACCGGCGGCCGGGCATGGCTGGTTAGGCCGGTGCAGTAGTACTACGGACCGTACCGGGACCGGTCGCCGGCGCCGCCCCGTCGCGGAACAGCTTGTAGGTGATGGCGTCGTAGAGCGCGTTGTAGGAGGCGTCGACGATGTTGGGCGACACCCCGATGGTCGACCAGCGCCGGCCCTTGGCGTCGGCGCTTTCGATCATCACCCGGGTGGTCGCCGCGGTGCCGCCGGCCGAGTCGAGGATGCGCACCTTGAAGTCGACCAGGCGCATGTCGGCCAGCTCGGGATAGACCGGGATCAGCGCTTTTCGCAGCGCAGCATCGAGGGCGTTGACCGGACCGTTGCCCTCGCCCACCTCCATCGCCCGGCGGCCGGCGATCTCGAGCTTCACGGTCGCCTCGGAGAGCGCGATCAGTTGGCCGCGTGCATTGACCCGGCGCTCGGCCAGCACCCGGAAGCTCTGCAGCGCGAAGTAGTCCGGCACGGTGTGCAGCTCGTGCCGCGCCAGAAGCTCGAACGAGGCGTCGGCGCCGTCGTAGGCATAGCCCTCGCTCTCGCGCTCCTTCACGATCTCGAGCAGCCGCGCGACGCCGGGATCCTTTGCATCGACCTCGAGGCCGATCTGGCGGAAGCGCGCCATGATGTTGGAGCGGCCGGCCTGGTCGCTGACCACGATGATGCGCTGGTTGCCGACGATCTCCGGATCGACATGCTCGTAGGTCCTGGGATCCTTCTCGACCGCCGAGACGTGCAGCCCGCCTTTGTGCGCGAAGGCGCGGGTGCCGACATAGGCGGCACTGCGGTTGGTGCCGACGTTCAGCCGGTCGTCGAGCAGGCGCGACAGGTGCGTCAGCCGCTGCAGCGCACCGTCCTTCAGCCCGGTCTCGAAACCCATCTTGAGCACGAGGTTGGGGATCAGCGAGATCATGTTGGCGTTGCCGCAGCGCTCGCCCAGCCCGT
>VBAF01000103.1 GCA_005884705.1 Alphaproteobacteria bacterium | reverse complement strand
TGTCCGTCGACGCCGGCGTCCTTGGTCCAGGCGAGCGGCGTGGTGAGCTTGGCGCTCTTGAGATCGAACCGTGCCTGCAGTTCGCCGGTGCCGTTCGGCGCCACGTGGTAGGAGAAGCTCGTGACACCGATCGGACCGGAGACATAGGGCTCGGGCGACGGAAAGCCCGCCTTGGCGATCAGCGCCGCCGGGATCGTGCCCTTGAGCTCGTAACGCTGGCGGTAGGGCGCACGCGGGCTGAACTGCTCGCGCCAGACGATATCGACCGGGCTGCCGTCGAGCTTGCCGATGCCGGTCACGTTGAGCTGCGAGTTGGCGTAGACGATCCGGCCCACCGCGTCGGTCAGGTCGACATTGCCGATCGCGTTCCGGAGCGAGAAGGCCGACACGGCAGCCTCGGCCTTGATGTCGATCTCGGATACGGTCAGCGCATTGATCAGCGGGAAGCCGAGCGTCAGCTCGATCGCGGCGTCGCCGCCGAGCCGCTTGGGATCGTACAGCACGTCGCGCGGCAGGCCGAGTCGGGGCCGCGCCAGAAGTGCCACGACCGCGGACGCCGGGCCCTTGATCGGCACGTGCAGCAAGGCATTCTGCGTCGGCCCGTCGAGGCCGGACATGTCGATGGTGGCGCCGGTGACCGCGAGGCCGACAGCGGTGCCGCCGGCGACGTCGAAATGCAGCGTGCTGCCCTCGTATCGCGCCTTGCCCGAGACGTTCTGCAGCTCGGGCATGTGCGACATGTAATGCACCGTCATGCCGCGATAGTCGAGGAAGGCGACGCTGCGATCGACGGTCAGCCGGTCGAGATCGTTGGCCGGCGTGCTGAGCGCGAACTCGGCGGCGACGTCGAGCGAGCCGCCGCTCAGGTTGGCGAGCGCCCACGCGCGGCCGCCCGGCGCAAAGTCGATCGGCCAATAGTCGCCCAGGCGATCGACCGGAACCTGCTTCATCTCGGCCCGCCCGGTGAAAGTCTGGCCCTGCTCGGTGCGCAAGCCGGTGCCGGTGACGGCGATCCTGGCCGCGCCGAGGTCGACGTCGATATGGTCGATGCGCGCGCTGTGGGAGGCGGCATCGACATGGGCGACCGCACTGACCGAACGCACCTTGTGACTGGTCCGCAGGATGCCAGGCAGAGTGATCGTGCCAGCTCCCGCGGTGATCTCGACGGCGACCGTCCTGATCTCGCCGGCGCCGGTCGCCTCGACCTGCAGCCGGCCCGCAAGCGCTATGTCGACCCCGCGCAGGATCGCCGCGTCGGGCGACAGGTCGGCCAGCATCGACGGCTTCAGGCCGTCGAGCCCGGCCTCGAAGGAGATGCGGCTGCGGTCGCGCGCATAGGAGCCCGACAGGGACACGTCGATCGGCTCCTGCGTGGTCGCGCTGAGGAAGCGGGCATTGGCGGAGATCGCCATGCCCTGTGCATCGCGCTTCAGGCGGGCCTGCACGCTGGGCGCGATCCAGACGATGCCGCTTGGCACGTCGCGCAGCGAGATGCGGGCGTTGGTCACCTCGACTGTGTCGAGCTGGCCAAGCAGCGAATGATGGTTGGGCTCGGCGAGCAGCTGCTCGATCAGCAGGTCGAAGAACTCGCCCTGCGAGCTCGAATCGGTCTTGGCCAGCACGCGCTGCAGCATGCCGCCATCGCGCGCGATGTCGGCGTCGAGCGTCGGCCGGTCGACGATGATCGAGGTCGGCAGCAGCCGGCCGCGGATCGCGCTGCGCGCATCGAACGACAGCGCGGCGCTGGGCGCGGTGGCGATCTGGTTGTTGTGCGCGTCGGTCACGTGCAGGCCGGTGAAGACCAGCCGTATCGGCTCCTTCAGCCCGCTCCACTCGGCGTAGATGCGATCGGCGCCTACGCTCACCCGACCGCCGGGCGTATCGAATTCGTTGGGGAAGTTCGGCCGCAACAGCTCGAGGTCGACCGGGCCGGTAAGCAGGCGCAGCACCACGGCGGTCGCCAGCACCGCCGTGAGACCTACGGCTGCCGTCACCACGCGTGCGCAAAACCGGAACGTCTTGATGACCAAAGCTCGTTACTTCCGCGTTGACCGAGAGGGGCTGCACTGACCAATGTACCGGCCGTCTTTCCCCATGTCTTGGCCTTCGACCGACCGCCTGCCCCGCCCGTACGATTCCGAGCGGCTGGCCGTCGCCTGGACGCGCTGGCGCGAGAAGGCCGCGATGCCCGACGACGGCGCGGGCAAGGCGCTGCTCGACACACTGTTCGGCAACAGCCCCTATCTCACAGAGACCGCGCTACAAAACCCGGATTTCATGGCCGATCTGTGGCGCGACGGTCCCGACCCACTGATCGCGCGGCTCGATGCCGAGCTCGAGACGGTGCGGGCCGACGCGCTGAGCGGCGCGGCACCAGAGGCGGTGGCGGCACGCCTGCGCCGGCTGAAGCGCAGCGTGTCGCTCACCGTCGCGGCCGCCGACATCGCCGGCGCTTGGCCGCTAGAGCGCATCACCGCCACGCTGAGCCGCTTCGCCGCCGCCTGCATCGACGCGATCCTGTCGGCGATCCTGTTGCAGCTCGAGCGCGAGAGCAACCTTGCGCTGGGCGGCGACCCGCAGGCGGCGGCCTTCACCGCGCTCGGCATGGGCAAGCTCGGCGCCGGCGAGCTCAATTACTCGAGCGACATCGACCTGATCCTGCTCTACGATCGCGACGCGCCGGCACTGGCCGGCAACGAGCAGCTCTCGCGCCACTTCGTCCGGGTCTCGCGCATGCTGGTGCAGCTGATGTCGGAGGCATCGGTCGACGGCTACATCTTCCGCACCGACCTCCGGCTCCGGCCCGACCCCGGCTCGACGCCACTCGCGATGTCGGTCCAGGCGGCCGAGCTCTACTACGAGAGCGTCGGCCAGAATTGGGAGCGCGCGGCGATGATCAAGGCGCATCCGGTGGCCGGCAATCTCGCCGTCGGCCGGGCGTTCGTCGAGGCGCTGCGTCCCTACGTCTGGCGGCGGCATCTCGACTTCGCGGCGATCCATGACATCCATTCGATAAAGCGCCAGATCGACGCCCATCGCGGCGGCGGCACGGTCAAGGTGGCCGGCCACAACGTCAAGCTCGGCCGCGGTGGCATCCGCGAGATCGAGTTCTTCGCCCAGACCCAGCAGTTGATCTTCGGCGGCCGCAATCCGGCGCTGCGGCTGCGCGGCACCTGCGAGAGCCTGCGCGCGCTCGCCGCCGCGGGCCACGTCGAGCCGCGCTCCGCTGCCGAGTTGATTGCCGACTACGGCTTCCTGCGCCGGGTCGAGCACCGGCTGCAGATGGTGGCCGACCAGCAGACCCACAGCCTGCCCGAGGACGAGGCGGGCCTCGCCGCTGTAGCGACCTTCCTCGGCTACCCCGATTCGCGCGCGTTCGAGGAGGAGATGCTGGGCACGCTGCGCCGCGTCGAGGGCCACTATGCGCGGCTGTTCGAGGAGGCGCCGAGCCTCGCCGGCCCCGGCGGCAACCTGGTCTTCACCGGCACCGACGACGATCCGGGCACGCTCGAGACCCTGCGCACGCTGGGCTTCCGCGATCCTTCGGCGGCCGCGGGCGTGGTGCGGCGCTGGCATCACGGCCGCTATCGCGCAACGACCTCGGCGCGCGCCCGCGAGCTCCTGACCGAGCTGATGCCGGCGCTGCTCAAGGCGCTGGGCGACACCGCGGCGTCCGACCAGGCGCTGCTCAATTTCGATCTCTTCCTCGGCAACCTGCCGGCCGGCGTGCAGCTCTTCTCGCTGTTCAAGTCGAACCCGGCGCTGCTCGAGCTGGTCGCCGCGATCATGGGCAGCGCGCCGGGCCTTGCGGCGCAACTCGCGCGGCGCACCGTGCTGCTCGATTCGGTGTTGTCGCCCGACTTCTACAATCCGCTGCCGCCGGCCGCCGAGATGACCGCCGACCTTGCGCACCTGCTGGCGCAGGTCGAGGACGAGCAGGACATCCTCGACACGGCGCGACGCTGGACCAACGAGCACCGCTTCCGGGTCGGCGTGCAGCAGCTCAAACGCATCGTGCGGCCGGCCCAGGCGGGCCTCGCCTACTCCGACATCGCCCAGGCGACGATCGCGGCGCTGTGCGAGCGGGTCGAGCAGAGCTTCGCCGGCCAGCACGGTAGCTTTCGCGGCCAGCGGCTGGCGGTGCTGGCGCTCGGCAAGCTCGGCAGCCGCGAGATGTCGGCGACCTCCGACCTCGACCTGATCTTCGTCTACGACATCCCGCCCGGGCTCGAGGCGTCGGACGGCGCCCAGCCGCTGCCGCCGATCCAGTACTACACGCGGCTGAGCGGCAGGATCGTGACGGCACTGACCGCGCTCACCAACGAGGGCGCGCTCTACGAGGTCGACATGCGGTTGCGCCCGTCGGGCCGCGCCGGACCGCTCGCCAACGCGCTCGAAAGCTTCGAGACCTATCACGCGCAATCGGCGTGGACATGGGAGCACATGGCGTTGACCCGCGCCCGCGTGATCCACGGGCCGGCCGAGCTGGTCGAGCGGCTGCAGCGCGCCGTCCTCGCCACGTTACGCCGGCCGCGCGATCCGGACGGGCTGCTGCAAGACGTCGCCGACATGCGCGACCGCATCGCCCGCCATGCGCCGGCCAAGAGTCCATGGGACTTCAAGCACCTGCCGGGCGGGCTGTTCGACATCGACTTCGTCGCCCAGTACCTCGCCCTGCGCTACGCCGCCGAACGGCCGGAGATCCTCGACGTCCATCCGGCCGAGGTGCTGCGCCGCGCCGCCGACCTCCACCTGCTGGCGCCGGGCGACGCCGGCCAGCTTCGCGCCGCGCGCGGCCTGATGTCGGACGTGCAGAGCCTGCTGCGCCTCACCCTCAACGGCGACGAATCGTCGTTCGACGAGAGCCGCGCGCCGGAAGGCCAGCGCCGCCTGATCGCGCTGACCCAGGACGTGCCCGACATCGCCGCGCTGCGGGCGCGGCTGGCCGCCGAGACCGTGGCGGCGCGTGCTATATACGAGCGCATCATCGAGGCGCCCGCCCGTGCCGCGGGCTGGACAGCGAGGAGAGAGGCATGAGCGTCGACGAAGGCAAGAAGGCGCCGGATTTCACCGGCGCGACGGACGGCGGCGGCAAGCTCAAGCTCAGCGAGCTGCGCGGCAAGCCGGTGGTGCTCTATTTCTATCCCAAGGACGACACGCCGGGCTGCACCACCGAGGCCTGCGGCTTCCGCGATTCGGCCGCCGCCTTCAAGAAGCTCAAGGCGCAGGTGATCGGCGTCAGCAAGGACAGCGTGGCGCGCCACGACAAGTTCAAGGCCAAGTACGAGCTCAACTTCCCGCTGGTGTCCGACGAGGACGGCAAGATCTGCGAGAAGTACGGCACCTGGATCGAGAAGAGCCTCTATGGCCGCAAGTACATGGGCATCGACCGCGCCACCTTCCTGATCGACAAGGATGGCGTAGTCCGCAAGGTGTGGCGCAAGGTCAAGGTCGCCGGCCACGTCGACGAGGTCACAGAGGCGCTGAAGGCGCTGTAGCCGAGTTTCCGATGAAACAAACCAAAACACCTGCCGGCTCTCCATCCGGCTAGACTGGCAATCGCGAGACGGTGAGGAGCGAAGCGATGCGCATCCTGATCGATGACAAGCCGGTAGATGGGCTGACGGCGAAACGCGAGCGCAGCCTGATGCTGGGCAAGGTGCAGGACAGCGTGAAGGGCACGGTCCTCACGCCCGCCGAGGCCACCGAAACCTACATCCGCCAGACCAGGCGCTGGTTCAAGATCCTTGGCGGGATTGCATTCGTGCTGATGGCCGCGATCGCTATCGCCGGCATTTCCTCCGACCCGCGCGAGGGAGCATTCATCGCGGTCGGCGCGTTGGTCGTCGGCGGCGCCCTCTTGCTCTTCATGGTGCTGTTGCTCCGCCACCGGGTGCGCAACTGGAACCGCAAGATCGCCCACCGGGTCGACGGCCTCGCCCCGCCCGGCACGGCGATCCGACTCGACGCCAGTGGCCTATCGATCGGCGTCGAAGTCTTTGCCTGGCCGTCGCTCGCGATCGAGTCGGTCGAATTCACCAGCGGCAGCCTGCCCTCGGGCGACACTTCGACCAACATCATGCTGATCGAGCGCCTGTCACTGACGGCCGGACCGAAAGCCATCGCGCTCGACCGCGCGATGATGCAGAACGGCATCCTGCTGGTCGACAACTGCTGGCGACGGCTGCATGCCGCGCCAGACTGACCGCTACTTCGTCTTGCCGGGCGTCCAGCCGTAGATCTTCTCGATCGAGCCGCCCATCAGACGGGCGCGGTCGCTGTCGCTCAGGCGATCGGTGACCCTGAACGGATCGACACCCTCCTTGTAGGTGAGCACGTTGACCGCGCGGGTCCAGTCGGTTCCCCACATGCAGCGATCGAGCCCATAGGCATCGAAGATGCGGCCGAGCGGATCCCAGATGTCCTTGTAGGGGAACTTCTCGTGGCTGAGGGTGCAGGCGCCGCTGATCTTGATCGCGACGTTCTTGTTCTCGGCGAGCTTCAGCACGTGCGGCAGCTCCTTCCACGGCTCCTTGGGCGCCGGCGGGACGAACGGCTGCTCGAGGCCGAGATGGTCGAGCACGATCTGCGTGCTGGCGTTGCGCTTGGCGAGCTGGCCGAGCTGGTCGAGCCGGTCGCGCGCCAGCATGTTGACCGGCAGGTCGTGCTTGGCGGCGGCGGCCAGGATGCGGTTGAGGCCGGGATCGGCCGCGTCCATCGAAATCTCGGGAGTCATCATGATGCGGATTGCCACCGTGCCGGGCAGCGCCGCCCATTCGGCGATCGTGTCCTCGACTTTGGGATCGTTGGCGTTGACCGGCTTGATCACGCCGAACCGGCCGGGATGGGCCTTCTGCACCGCCACCGCGTAGGACGCGTCCCAGCGATACATGGTGTAGACCGAGACCAGCAGCGCGCCGTCGACGCCGACTGAGTCCATCGCCTTGATCATGTCCTCGCCCGTCACCTCGGGCGGTCCGGCGAGCACGGCGTGCCATGGCCTTGCGGGATGGTTGCGCTCGTAGCAATGAACCTGGGCGTCGATGATGGGCATGGCGTTCCTCCGCCGGCAGAATTGCAAATCCACCCTGCCCTGTCATGATATTCGCGGGGGGAGGAGAGCCGATATGTGGAAGTGTCTGGCCGCACTGGCGGCGCTGGCGATGGTGGCTGGCTGCGCCGACCGCCAAGATGCGTCGTGGGACGGCACCGACCGCACCAATCGCGACGACACGACCGACCGCACCGCGCGGCGTCCCTCATAATCTTCTGCGGCGCATCGAGATCGTGATCCGCTAGCGACGATCAGGTCATCGCCTCGTCATCGTTGTCCGTGCGCGTGCGCGCGCCGTAGGAGAAGGCGCGGATCACGGTCGACGGCATGCCCGAACAACGCCGCGACCTCGGTTCAGGCTGCCGTCAGGTGCAGCCGGCGGTGAAGACGGAATGCCGGTGGCGGGACCGCCGAGCGCAGCCGGACCGGTCGAGATGACCGGAGTCGCGCCCTGCAGCGGGCCGGCGCCGAGCAGGGGACCGGCGCCCAGCAACGGACCCGCACCA
>VBAF01000102.1 GCA_005884705.1 Alphaproteobacteria bacterium | reverse complement strand
GCTCGGATCGCTGCTGGCCGAGCGCCGCTTCCCGCTGGTCCTCAAGCAGGACGAGAGCTTCGGCGGGCTCGGCGTGCGCATCGTCCGTGACCAGCCCGAAGCCTTGCACGCCTTTCGTGAGCTGCGCGCCGGCGCCAGCGCCTGGGCGGCGTTCAAGTTGGCGCTGCGCAAGCTCGATCCAGGCCATCTGGCGCGGCGCGCTCGGCCGATCACCCTGCAGCAATACATCGCCGGCCGGCCGGCCAACCGCGCCGTGGCCTGCGATCGCGGCCGCGTGCTGGCCGGCCTCAGCGTCGAGGTGCTGGAGGCGACCAATGCCACCGGTCCCGCCACCGTGGTGCGCATCGTCGATCGCCCTGACATGGCCGAGGCGGCGGCACGCATGGTGGCGCGGCTGCAGCTCTCCGGGTTGATCGGCTTCGACTTCATGATCGAGGAGGCGACCGGCCGCGCCTTCCTGCTCGAGATGAACGTGCGGCCGACCCAGATCTGCCACCTGGCGTTCGGCGAGGACAGCGACATGATCGGCGCGCTGGCGCGCCGCCACGGCGCCGTCCCGACCTGCCGGCCGCTGCCGGCCGCGCCCGGCACCATCGCCTTCTATCCGCAGGAAGTCTGGCGCGATGCCAACTCGGCGCACCTCGCGGCCGCCTTCCTCGACGTGCCGTGGCATGTGCCCGACTTCATCGACGCCTATCGCACGCCGCTGCCGGCGGAGCCGGCCGACTGGGTGCAGCGGCTGCAGCGGCAGTGGCGCCTGCTCAGGCGGCCGCGCGACCGCACGCCGGCTCCCGAGCCATCCATGTTGTCGGCCAAGGCGAAGGCCGCCGGCCCGATCACCCTCTGAAGAAAGCGTCCAGGAGCAAACGATGGCGGATCATACCGATGTGGCGATCTTAGGCGCGGGGCCCAACGGGCTGTCGCTCGCCGCGCACCTCGCCGCGAGCGGCGTGTCGTTCCGGATTTTCGGCCGGCCGATGGAGAGCTGGCTCGGCATGCCGCGCGGCATGCTGCTGAAGTCGGAGGGCTTCGCCTCGAGCCTGTACGATCCCAGAGGCGCGCTGCCGCTCGGCAAGTACTGTCGTGAGCGCGGGCTGGGCTACGCCGACATCGGCCTGCCGGTGCCCAACGCCACCTTCTGCGAGTACGGGCTCGCCTTCCAGCGGCGCCTCGTGCCGACGCTCGACCAGCGCCTGGTGAGCGAGGTGCGTCGCAGCGGCGCCGGTTTCCGGCTGACCCTGGAGGACGGCGCGACGCTGCAGGCCAACCGCGTCGTGGTGGCGACCGGCATCACCAACTTCGCCTGGCTGCCGCCGAACCTCTCGGGCTTGCCGGCCGACAAGGTCACCCACAGTGCCGCGCACGCCGATCCCGGCCGCCTGCGCGGCGTCGACGTCGTGGTGGTGGGCGGCGGCTCGTCGGCGATCGACCTCAGCGCGCTGATGCACGAAGCCGGCGCCAAGGTGCGGCTGGTGACGCGGCGCGCCGAGCTGCCGCTCCACACCCGCATGCGCCTGCCGCGGCCGTTGTCGGACCGCCTGCGCGAGCCGCTGAGCGCGATCGGGCCGAGCTGGCGCTCCTGCTTCTTCACCCGCTGTGCGCCGATCCTGCACCGGCTGCCGGCGGCGCGGCGGCTGAAATGGGTCAAGACCCAGTTCGGCCCGTCGGCTGGCTGGTTCATGGCCGATCGCATCAAGCCGGTGCCGGTGCTCTACCGCCAGTCGCCAGTCGGCGCGGAACTGGCGGGCGACAAGGTGCGGCTGGCCGTGGCCGGCGCCGACGGCCAGCGCAGCACGATCGACTGCGAGCACCTGATCGTCGCCACCGGCTATCGCCCCGACGTGGCCCGCATGACGTTCCTCGACCGCGAGCTGCGACAGGCGATCGCCACCCTGGAGGACGCGCCGATCGTCTCGCTGCGCTTCGAATCGAGCGTGCCCGGCCTCTACTTCGTCGGTCCGCCGACGGCCAACAGCTTCGGCCCGCTGATGCGCTTCGCGGTCGGCGCGCGCTTCGCCGCCCCGCGGCTCGCCCGGCATCTCGCCGCGACGGTCCGCCAGCCGGCCGGCCAGCCGGCGACCGACGAGGCGCTGCTGGCAGACCAGGTGGGCGCCCGCGCCTGATGATCGTCCGGGCCTCGCGACTGCTGCGCGCCTTCGCGCGCGCCGACGACAAGGTCGATTGGCTGGCCGACAAGGCGGCGTGGCGCGGCTTCTGGCAGCGCCTGCCGCTCGAGCAGGCGGCCAACCGCGCCTTCGACCTTCGCCACGGCACGGACACTGCCGAGGAGATCGGGCTCACCGAGACCGGGGTGCCGAGCGAGCAGGCGCGGGCCGGCAACGGCGTCTATCGACCGCTGTGGGAAAGCACCTTCCATGATGCGCTGCGCGCGATTGGTGTGCCGCTCGACGGCTACAGCTTCGTCGATCTCGGCTGCGGCAAAGGGAAACTCCTGATGCTCGCCGCCGGCTATCCCTTCGAGCGCATCGTCGGCGTGGAGTATTCGCCCGGCCTGCAGGCGACAGCGCGGCGCAACCTCGAGCTCTTCCGATCGCCCGACCAGCGCTGCCATCGAGTGGAGGCGGTGCTGGCGGATGCCCGCCACTGGCGACTGCCCAAGGGGCCGGTGGTGGTGCTGATCTTCAATTCCTTCGATCCGGCCACGACGCGCGAGGTGATGCGCGGCATCGATGCCGAGGCCCGGCGCGACCAGCCGGTGTTCGTGCTCTACGTCAACCTGCGGCGGGTCGCCGAGGCGGGCGACGGCTTCGCGGGCCTCGCCGCGCTCAGCCGCGTGCATGCCAGCCGCCGGCGGCTGGTCTTCGCCAACGCAGCCGGCTGGGCCGCCCGCACAGAAAGAGGCCCCTCCAGCGGCTGAAAGGGCCTCTCGGTCCGTCCGGGACGGAGTGCTGCTTGGGCCGGTGCTACTTTGGCGCGGCCGCCTGGCTCGGCTGGCGCCGCTCGTACTTGTAGTCCGGCATCGACTTGAGCTCGTCCTTGCTCAGGCCGGTGGTCAGCAGGATCGACTTGCCGTCGCGGCTCTGCTTGATGTCGCTCCACTTCACGGCGACGTCCTTGGAGCCGACGCCGAGAAAGCCGCCGACCGCGACGACCACGGTCTTGATGTTGCCGGACGCGTCGACATAGAGGTCCTGCACCGTGCCGACCGCGTCCTTGGCGTCGTTCTTCACCTTGGCGCCGATCACGGCATTGGCCGAGACGTCGCCCTGGGCGTTGAAGTCGCCGGTCGACTCGGTGGTCGTGGCCGAGCGTTTGTCCGCCATCGCGCGGTCGCGGTTGGCGGCCGCGGCGGTGTCGGTCGTGGTGCGGGCGTCGGCCGCCGCGCGGCTGTCGTCCTTCCAAACGCCGCGGTCGTTGAAGACCTGGCCGCGCATGGCGTCGTCCTTGTACTTGTAGGGCGCCATCGCCTTGAGCTGGTCCTTGGTCATGTTGATCACGACCTTCTCGCCGTTGTCGCTGATCTGCAGGTCCTTCCAGTGCAGGCGGGCGTAGCGCTCGCCAACGCCCAGGAAGCCGCCGACGCCGACGATCACGCTGTCGACCTTGCCGTTGGCGTCGAGATAGACCGATTCGATCTTGCCGATCGTATCGTTGTTGGGATTCTTGACGCTGCGGCCGATCAGCTTGCGGGCGTCCGCCGCGGCCGGGCCGGGCATGTCCTTGGTGACCGTGCGGGCAGGCGGCTGGCCCGGCGCCGTCGACGGGGTCTGGGCGCTGGCCGTGGCGGCGATGCCGGTGATGACGGCCGCGAGCAGAGCGTGTCTGAGAATCATCTTTCCTCCGTGGGTTGGGAAGTGATCCGCTAACGAAGGGGTGAGGGAGGGAGTTGCCACGGGAATGCCCCGGGCGGGCGTTGTCACAGCGGCCGGGCAACAGGACGAGCTCTGCGCGGCATCGATCGTGGCCAGTCGCGCCTTGGGCGCTACGTCGGAACTTCCATCCCCGCCGCCTGCAGCAGCACCCGAGCCGCGTCGCGCGCCGCGCGCGCAACCGTCGGATCGTTGCGCACCAGCGCGGCGGCGATCGCGCCGTCGACCAGCAGCAGGAGCTGCAGCGACAGCCCGTCGGAATCGGCCGCGCCGCCGCGCTCGAGCAGGCCGCGGAACCACTGGCGGCGCAGGTCCTTGAACTGCAGCGCGAGGGCGTTGGCGGCGTGCTGCGGGTCCTTGAGCTCGGCCACCGCGTTCACGAAGGCGCAGCCGCGGAAGCCGTCGGCGGCGAAGGCGCGCTCGAGCCGGTCGAACTCGTCGAGGATCTGCTGCGCCGGCGGCTTGTCGGACGTCGGGATAAGCCGCAGCCGGCGCTGGAGATAGGCGGCGATCAGCGCGTCCTTGCCGGGATAGTGGTTGTAGAGCGTGCGTTTGCTGACCCCGGCCTCGGCCGCGATCGTGTCGACGCCGATCGCCGTGCCCTGGCCGTAGAACAGCCGGTCCGCCGTCTCGAGGATACGCTCGGTGGTTGATTTGCGAGGGGTCATTACACCGACTTGTTTACTTCTGGCCAGTTTAATACACCGATCTGTGTAATTACAAGCCACCAAATCCTGATCGCGGTCATTTTGCTGCATGCGTGGGGCGTGCTGCAGGCGAGCCGCCGGATAGAATGGCGGGATGCGAGTCATCCTCATCACCGGCGCCTCCTCCGGCATCGGCGCCGCCGCAGCCCGCGCGCTGGCCGCGCCCGACACCGCCATCGCCCTGCACGCCCGCAAGAACCGCAGCGGCGCCGAGCGGGTGGCGCAGGCGGTCGGCGCGGCCGGCGCCGAGACGCTGATCGTCGAAGGTGACCTCGGCCAAGCCGGCATCGGCACGCGGCTGGTCGAGCAGACGGTGGCACGCTTCGGCAAGCTCGATGCGGTGGTGAGCAACGCCGGCTTCGCCGACCGCCGGCTGGTCGGCGAGATCGACCGCGCCGCCTGGGACGCCTCGCTCGCCGCCATGACCTCGGCCTTCTTCGAACTCGCGACCGCGGCCAAGCCGTGGCTGGTCAAGGCGGGGGCGCAAGGCCGGATGATCGGCGTGTCGTCGTTCGTGGCGCACGCCTTCGCGCGCGGCATCATGAGCTTTCCCGCCTCGGCCGCCGCCAAGGCGGGCATGGAGGCGCTGGCCAAGGCGCTGGCCGCCGATCTTGCCTCGAGTGGCGCCACGGTGAATTGCGTCGCGCCGGGCTTCATCGAGAAGGATGCCGACGGTCACGCCGCCGTGCCGCGCGAGCGCATGGCCAAGGTGAGCGAGTCGATCCCGATGCGCCGCTATGGCAAGCCAGCCGAGGTCGCCGCCGTGATCGCCTTCCTGTGCTCTCCGGCGGCGAGCTACGTCACCGGCCAGACCATCCACGTCAATGGCGGCCTGACGCTATAGCCCTGATGCCAATCCGGTCAGCTCGAGGCTGAGCGTGCGCAACTGTGCCCGGGCCTTGGCGTCGTAGGCCTGCGGGTTGGCGCGGCTTTCGCTCATGACGTTGAAGTAGAGCCCGCTCTTGTCTTCGAGCTTGGGCGCGACGGCAAGCTGCATGATGGCGTCGGCGCCGGTTTCGACGCTGCTGATCGGCGACGTGCCCGACTGCTTCACCATGGTGGTGTTCATGTAGGTCGAGGGATGCAGGCAGTTGGCGATGATGCCGGCGCCCTTCAGCTCGTCGGCGAGGTCGACGGTGAACAGGATCTGGGCGAGCTTGCTCTGGCGATAGGCGCGGCTGCCGCTGTAGCCGCGGGTCAACATCACGTCGCCGAAGTCGATCGCCTCCTGCCCGGCCGAGGAGACGTTGACGATCCGCGCCGGCGCGCCGGCCTTGACCAGCGGCAGCAGCAGATGGGTGAGCAGGAAGCCCGCGAGATAGTTGACCGCGAAGCGCAGTTCGTGGCCGTCGGCGCTCTCGCGGCGGCCCGGCCGGTCGCCGACCGAGCCGATGCCCGCGTTGTTGATCAGCAGCTGAAGCGCGCCGGTTTCCTTCTTCACCGCCTCGGCAAGCCGCCGCACCTCGGCGAGCGAGGCAAGGTCGGCGGCGAGGAAGGTGGCCTTGCCGCCCGCCTGCGCGATCTCGCGCACCAGCGATTGCCCGCGCTCCTCGCTGCGGCCATGCGCCAGCACCCGCCAGCCCTCGGCTGCCAGCCGCTTGGCGACCACCCGGCCGACGCCGTCGGTGGCGCCGGTGATCATCGCGGTTTTCACGGGATGCCCCGCACCAGCCGCACGAGGTCGATGCCCTTGGCGTCGATGCCGAACCAGTCGAGATAGATCGGCACCTGGTGGTCGAGCGTGTGGCGGCCGTGATGGATGCGCCGGCCGTGCGTGCGGGCGCGCTGCAGGAGCGGTGTCTCGATCGGGCTCATGATCACCTCGGCTACCAGCACGTCGGGCGTCAGCATCATCGGATCGAATGGCAGCGGATCGTCGGGCCGCAGGCCGAGCGGGGTCGCGTTGATGGCGTAGTGGATGCCCTTGGGCGGCATGTCGACGCCTGCCACCGGCACGTCGGGATAGAATTTCGAGAGCCGCGCGAGGGCGGCGTCGGCGCGCGCCTCGTCGAGCTCGCTCACCAGAAGGCGGCCGACGCCGCCCTCGCACAGCGCCGCGGCGATCGCGCCGCCGACGCCGCCCAGCCCGACCAGCCAGACGCTGGCGCCGCGCACCCGATGGCCCGCGGCCTCCAGTCCCAGCACGAAGCCCCGGCCGTCGGCGATGTCGCCGACCAGGGCGCCGCTTGCGTCGCGCTTCACCAGGTTGACGCTGCCCGCCGCCTGCGCGCGCGGCGAGACCTGGTCGAGCAGCGGCAGGATCGCCGTCTTGTGCGGGATGGTGACGGTGAAGCCGGCGAGGTTGCGCATCCGCCCGCGCAAGGCGTCGAGCATCAGCTGCAGCAGCGGCGGGCCGCCCTCGAAGGGCAGCCACACCGCGTTGACGCCGACCGCGGCAAAGACCTGCGGCATGATTGCGGTCATGCGCAGCTGCCGGATCGGATCGCCGATGGTGCCGTAAAGGCGCGTGGCGCCGTTGACCGAGAACAGTCCGGTGAAGACGGGCGGTTCCGGTGACGCCATGGCCCTCCTGCCGGCCTTAGAGGTGCTTCAGGACGTTCTCGGCCGCCGACACCTCGAAGGCGCCCGGCTTCTCGACGAACAGGTCCTTGATCACGCCGTCCTGCACGATCATGGCGTAGCGCTGGCTGCGCGTGCCAAGGCCGAACTTCGAGCCATCCATCGAGAGGCCCATCGCCTGCGTGAACTCGCCGTTGCCGTCGCCCAGCATCATCACTTTTTCGCCGGCCTTCTGATCCTTGCCCCAGGCGCCCATCACGAAGGCATCGTTGACCGAGATGCAGGCGACGGTGTCGACGCCCTTGGCCTTGATCTTGTCGAACTCCGAGACGAAGCCCGGCACGTGCTTGGCCGAGCAGGTCGG
>VBAF01000101.1:3223-10684 GCA_005884705.1 Alphaproteobacteria bacterium | reverse complement strand
AGCATGGTGAGCAGCACCGCCTCGACCGTGCTCGCCCTGCTGATCGGCGTGCCGGCTGCCTATTCGCTGTCGCGCGCCGGCTTCCGCTCGTCGCGCCGCATCGCGCTGTGGATCCTCGCCACCCGCATGGCGCCGCCGATCGCCTTCACCATCCCGTTCTTCTTGGCCTATCGCTTCCTCGGCCTCAGCGACACGCTGATCGGCCTGATCCTGGTCTACCTCACCTTCAACCTCGCGCTGGTGATCTGGATGATGAAGCCCTACTTCGACAGCGTGCCGCGCGAGCTGGAGGAGGCGGCCTGGATCGACGGCTGCGGCATCTGGAGCGCCTTCCGGCGGGTCACCCTGCCCTTGTCGGCGCCCGGGCTCGCGGCGACGGCGGTGATCTGCTTCATCCTGTCGTGGAACGACTTCTTCTTTGCCCTGATCCTGACCCGCACGCAGGCTTCGACCGCGCCGGTCGCGATCGTGAACTTCATCCAGTACACCGGCTGGGAGTGGGGCCGCATCGCGGCTGCCGGCACCTTGGTGATGCTGCCTGTGGTCGCCTTCTCCATCCTCGTCCGCAACTATCTGGTGCGCGGCCTTGCCGCCGGCGGGGTCAAGGAATGACCGGACGCACGCCGCCCATCGCCCACGAGACTGTCGCGGCCGAAACCTTCGACTATGTGATCGTCGGCGCCGGCTCGGCCGGCAGTGCGATCGCCGCGCGCCTGAGCGAAAGCGGCCGCCACCGCGTGCTGCTGCTGGAAGCCGGCACGGACGACCGCTGGATCTGGCTCAGGGTGCCGCTCGGCGCCGGCCGCGTCCTGCTGTCGGAGCGCGGCCTGTGGCGCTTCTTCACCCAACCCGAGCCGCGGCTGGCCGGACGCCGCATGTTCTGGCCGCGTGGGCGTGTGCTGGGCGGCTCCTCGACCATCAACGGCATGCTGTGGGTGCGCGGCGAGCCCGCCGAATACGACCGCTGGCGCGACGCCGGCTGTGCCGGCTGGGGCTACGACGACGTGCTACCCTTCCTCAAGCGCGTCGAGCGTTACGCCCCGGGCGATCCGGCGCGGCGCGGCACCCAAGGCCCGGTCAACGTCGTGCAATTCGAGCCCGACGAGCTGGGCGCTGCGTTTCACCATGCCTGCCAGCAGGCCGGCATCCCGGCGACCGCCGACTACAACGGCGCACAATACGAGGGTGTCGGCATCCTTCAGACCAACACAAGGCGCGGCCTGCGTCATGGCGGCCGTGAGGCCTACCTCGATCCGGCGCGCGGCCGCGAGACGCTCGTGGTGCGCATTGGCGCGCGCGCCCATCGCCTCTTGGTCGAGAACGGTCGGGCGGTCGGCGTCGAGTACCGCCAAGGAGGCCAACGCCGGCTTGCGCGCGCCCGCAACGAGGTCATCGTCGCGGCCGGCGCAGTGCAGAGCCCGCATCTGCTGGAGCTCTCCGGCATCGGCGATCGCGAGCGCCTCGCCTCGTTCGGCATCGCCTCCGTTGTTCACCTGCCGGGCGTCGGCGAGAATTGCCGCGACCATCTGCACACGCGCATCTCCTACGAATGCACGCGCCCGATCACCCTGAACGACATGCTGGGCAACCCGCTGCGCCAAGCCTGGATGGGCCTGCGCTACTTGCTGCGGCGCGACGGTCCGATGGCGGCCTGCACGACGACCGTGCATGCGCTGGCACGGTCCGATCCCTCGCTCGACCGGCCTGACGTCAAGATCCAGATGCATATCCTCAGCGCAGAGGACCCGCGCGACCCCAAAAGGCTGGTGCTCGACAGGTTCCCTGGTTTCGGCATCGGCTGCTTCGCGCTGCGGCCGCGCTCGCGCGGCTCCGTGCACCTGGCTTCAGCCGATCCCGAGCAACCGCCCGCCATTGTCGCCAACTACCTCGCCGACCCGCGCGATCGCGCGACCAGCCTCGCCGCCCTGCGGCTGGTCCGCCGCATCGCCGAGCAGCCGGCGTTGAAGGCCCTGATCGTTCGCGAGGTGAGGCCGGGGCCCGCGGCGCAGTCCGACGAGGCGCTGCTCGATCACATCGCCAGGCTCGGTGCCACCTCCTACCATCCGGTCGGCACCTGCCGCATGGGCAGTGACGCAATGGCGGTGGTCGACCACGAGCTCAGGGTGCACGGCGTCGCCGGCTTGCGCGTGGCCGACGCCTCGATCATGCCGACCATGGTATCGTCCAACACCAACGCGCCGTCTTTCATGATCGGCGAGCGCTGTGCCGACTTCATCCTGCGCGAGGCCGGCAGCAACCGGACCTCATAACCGTCCCCGTTTGAAGGGGGACGGGTGCGATTACCCCTTCGGCGCGGTCGAGGCTTTCTGCGCCCCCCAGAAGCCGAACAGCGCGCCGGCGACGCGGCGGATCTGGATCTCCTCCGAGCCCTCAGTGATGCGATAGCGGCGGTGATGGCGATAGATGTGCTCGAACGGCGTGTGGCGTGAGTAGCCGATGCCGCCATGGACCTGGATGGCGCGGTCGGCCGCCTCGCAGACCAGCCGGTTGGCGCGGTAGTTCGACATCGCCACCCATTCGCTGACGTTCATGTGGTGCTCGCGGTCGAGATGCCATGCCGTCTTGCGCACCAGGCCGCGCGTCATCTCGGCCTCGGTGTGCAGCTCGGCCAGCGGGAACTGGATCGCCTGGTTGGTCGCCAGCGCCTTGCCGAACACCTTGCGGTTCTTGGCATAGGCGACCGACATGTCGATGCAGTATTGCGCGGCGCCGAGGCTCGAGGCGGCCTGGCGGATGCGGTTCTCGTGCACGAAGGTCTGCGCCACGTCGAGGCCGCGGCCTTCCTCGCCCAGCATGGTCGAGGCCGGCACCTTGACGTTGGTCAGCGACACTTCGGCGTGGTCGCTCGGCATGTTGAAGGTCCACCACATATGCTCGATCTTGAAGCCCGGCGTCTTGACCGGCGTCAGGAATGCCGAGATGCCGCGCGCGTCGCCCGGCTTGCCCGAGGTGCGGGCGAACACGAGGTCGGCGGTCGCGGTGTGCATGCCGGTGTTGAACCGCTTCATGCCGTTGATCACCCAGTCCGAACCCTGCTTGACCGCGATGGTTTCCATGAAGGTGGCATCGGAGCCGTGCATGGGCTCGGTCAGGCCGAAGCCGATCCGCTCGGTGCCCTTGAACATGCCTTCGATGTAGCGGTCCTTCTGCTCCCGGGTGCCGAAGCGGTGCAGCAGCAGAACGACCGGGAAATTGCCGACGACCGAGCTCTCGTTCTGCAGGTCGTTGTGCAGGCCGAGCCCCTTGTGTGCGAGATGCTCGCGGATGATCGCCATGGCGAGGTTGGAGCCCTGCTTGCCGCCGAGTTCCTTGGGCAGGCCGAAGCGCAGATGGCCGGCCTTGTCGGCGCGGCGCTTCATTTCGGCCAGCAGCTCTTCCCATTCGTGCCGCGGCTGGCCGTCATTGTCCCAGTCGGTGCGGGCATGCTCGCGGCGATGGTCGAAGAAGCGGATGTTGTCGTTCTCGCGCTCGAGCGGCCGGATCTCGCGCTCGATGAACTGGTCGAGCTCGCGCAGGTAGGCCGCGATCTCCGCGGGAATCTCGAAATCCATGGCGCTTCCTCCGTTGAGGAAGCTTACGCCGCCGGCAGGTCGACCCGGAAGCGGCTGCCGCCGCCGTCAGCCGCAAGGCAAACGACCGTGCCGCCATGGCGGCCGGCGATGTCGCGCACCAAGGCGAGCCCAAGCCCGCTGCCGCGACCGGTCTCGCGCGTCGCGGCCGGGCGATAGAACGGCTCGAAGATGCGCTCGCGCTCGTCGGGCGCGACGCCCGGTCCGTGGTCGCGTACCTCGAGCACGGCGCGGCCGCCTTCCGGCCGGACGCTGAGCTCGATCGGCCCGTCGCCCGCGTAGCGCCGCGCATTCTCCAGCAGGTTCCGCACCAGCCGGCGCAACAATAATCGGTCGCCGTCGACAATGACCGGCTGGCCGCTCGCCTCTAATTCGTAGTGCGCGGCTTCTTCTGCGGCGAGCGCCAGGAGGTCGATCGGTTCATGGCGCTCCAGGCCCGACACCGCTTCCAGCCGGCTGGCCAGCAGGATCTCCTCGATCAATTGGTCGAGCTCGGCGATATCGCGCCGCAGCTCCTCGCGTGTTCTGGGATCGGCCGAGTCGCCCAGCAACGAGGCGGCGACGGCGATGCGGGCGAGCGGCGTGCGCAATTCGTGGCTGCAGTTGGCGAGCAGCAGGCGATGGGCGGCGATCAGCTCCTCGATCCGCTCGGCCGAGCGGTTGAAGCTCGCGGCCAGCGCCGCCACCTCGTCGCGACCCTCGACGGCGACCCGCGCGCCGAGATCGCCCGAACCGAGCTGCTCGACGCCTTCCTTGAGCCGCTCGAGTCGCCGGCCGAGACGGCGCACTACCGGATAGGCGCCGACCGCGATCGCGATCGCCAGCAAGCCAAGGCCGCCCACCACCCACAGGATCGGACTCGGCCGCTCGCGCACCTGGCGGGCGACCAGCCAGCGCCGGTCCGGCAGCTGCAGGGTGAAGGTCGGCCCGCCGGGGCCGCGCCGCCAGCCGGTGCGGGCGCGGCGCGGCTCGAAGCGCGGCGGCGGCCGGCCGGCCATGGCGATCATGGTGCCGTCGGGCTGATAGAGCGCCAGATCGAAACGCAGCTTGCGCTGCAAGGCATCGAGCGCTCTCTGCGCCTCGGCCTGCGGCGCGTTTGCCTCGGGCAGCAGCGCGCCGGTCAGCTCGGCGGCGAGGTCGAGATATTGCGGCGTCTCGTCCTCGGCGAGCTTCCAGGCGATCGCCGCCGCGCCGACGAACACCGCCAGCACCAGCAGCACGGTGACGTAGATCTGGAGGTAGAGGCGCTGCACTAGCGGTCCTGGTCCCGGGCAAACACGTACCCTGTGCCGCGTACCGTCAGGATACGCTTGGGCTTCTTGGCATCGTCCTCGATCGCGGCGCGGATGCGGCTGATGTGGACGTCGACCGAGCGGTCGAAGGCCTCGAGCTTCTCGCCCTTCATCAGGTCCATCAGCGCCTCGCGCGTCAGCACGCGGCCGGCGCGCTCGGCCAGGGTCAGCAGCAGGGTGAACTGGTAGCCCGTGAGCGGCCGCTCCTCGCCGTCGAGCCGCACGCTGCGCGCGCCCTTGTCGATCTCGAGCCGGCCGAAGCGCAGCACTTCCGCCTTCGCCGGCGTCCCCTTGCGGCGCAGGATGGCGCGCAGCCGGGCCTGCAGCTCGCGCGGCTCGAAGGGCTTGGCGAGATAGTCGTCGGCGCCGACCTCGAGCCCGACCACGCGGTCCATCGGCTCGCCGCGCGCGGTCAGCATCAGGATCGGCACGTCGGTGGTGCCGCGCAGCCGGCGGCAGAGGTCGAGCCCGTCGGCGTCGGGCAGCATCAGGTCGAGGATCACCGCATCGAAGCTCTCGCGCTTGAGCAGCGCCTCGCCCTCGCGGCCGGTGCCGGCGATCGTCAAACGAAAACCCGCCCCGCCGAGATAGTCCGAGACCATTCCGGCGAGGCGGGCATCGTCGTCGATCATCAGGATGCGCTCGGCCATACGCCCAGTATCAGCCCGCAGCGCTCCCGATGCCACTCCGCGTCAGCCACGCTTGCCGTGGTGCTCGCCGCGCTCCGTCCACTTCTTGAAGAAGGCCTGGCGCTGCTGCGCGCTCAGCACGTTGCCGGCCTCGGTCAGGGCCTTGGTGAAGCGCCTGGAGCTCTCGTCCGAGATCTTCATCTGCTCGGCGCGGATCGCCTCGATCTTGGCCGGGTCGATGGTCGGGGCCTGCAGCGCGTCCTGCATGGCCTTGCGGTTCTGCACCCGCTGGTCATGCAGCGGGCGCATGTCCTTGAAGCTGGTGCCGAGGATGTCGGCGACCTTCTTCTTCTGCTCGGCGGTGGCGTCGGTGCCGGTCAGCGCGCGGTCGACGCGCTTCTCGATGCGCTGCTGGAAGCGGGCGGGATCGAACGCCTTGCCGTCGTCGCCGCGCGCGAACGCCGTGCCGCCGGCGGTCGCCGCCAGGCTGCCGGCCAGGAGGGCCATCATCATCGTTTTGAGAGTTGCCATTTGTCGTCTCCGTCATCGGGTGAGGGTGAAGTTCCCCGTGGCTCCGATATGGCGGAGGGCGGTTTCCCGCGAACGTCGGCACTGTAAAGTTATGTAAAGACGACCTTGGTCCAGACCGAATGGCTGATCCTGCGCCCGCTGGCGGCGCGGAATCCCGGCCGATTACTGGCCGGCGATCCGCTTGGCGTGTTCGAGTTCGGCCTGGAGTGTCGGAAACGCCTCCTGGGCGACGCGGCGCAGGTTGGCGTTGCCGCCGCTTTGCGAGTAGGCGCCGACCTGGTCGACCGCCTCGATCAGCGCGGCGAGTTGCGCATTCGCGTAGGCAATGTCGAACTCGCTGCCTTGGAGGTTGCCCAGCCGGTCCAGGACGTCGGCATGGCGCGGCCGCGCGCCGCCCGGTGTCGGAGCGTAGCTGACACCGGCCTCGCTGCGCCCCTTCGCCATGATCTCGGCGATGGCGGCGCGCTCGATGATGATCCGGTTGGCATAGCCGCGGATGGGCTCGCTGCTCGACTTCTGTAACGCCATGCGGCTCGAGTTGATCTGGAAGTCATTGGCTTCCTGCACGAAGCCGACGAAACGCGCGTCGGGAAGCGCGTCGACGGCAAACGCGGCGTGCGTGATGCCGATCGCGAGTATGGCGACGGCGCTGCGGGAGACGAGTCTCAGAAGGGCAGACATTGGATGGGCTCCGTTGAATGGTGCGGCCGGCGAGGCGCGCTGATCCCGGCGGGGGCTAGCGCGGCCGTTTTTCGAAGGTGCCGACCTGGCGCTCGGCTTCCTCGTGGCTGATCGCGTATCGGGTTTGCAGCTTGCCGACGAGGACCTCGCGACGTCCGTCGACTTCCTTGAGGTCGTCGTCGGTCAGCTTGCCCCACTGCTCCTTCGCCTCACCCTTGGTTTGCGTCCAGGCACCCTTGAACTTGGCCCACGCCACGTCGGCTTCCTTTTGCACCGTGGTTGCCGTCGACTGGGCATGGACGCCCGACAGCGGCGCTGCGCCGAGCAGGATGGCCGTCATCAACATGAGCTTGGTCGTATGCATGCTTTTCTCCCGATTGACAGTGGTGGTTGCACGTTGCGCGTCTCGCGCAAAAATGAGCGCGCATCGCGCGCCCGCGAGTTGAGGATTTCGTGGCGTTCCTGGATCGAAGGCTGGTGCAGCACGGGTCGAACCGCCGGCGCGAGCGGCCGAATGGGTGGATCGTACGCGTTGAACGTGGCGCCCGGCGGAGCGTTCCCTCGGAGGGCGGCGATTTAAGAAGCCCCGCATCGCCCTGGTCGAATCGGCTTACGCCGGCAACCCGCCGTCCAGAGATTTGCGCAAAACGGCTAGCCGGAAATGTCGCCGGCCTCGATCCACGGCCCGGTGATCGGGCCGGGTATTCGCTTCGGAGCTCGCAGGCTTTTTAGTCGCCC
>VBAF01000101.1:0-3199 GCA_005884705.1 Alphaproteobacteria bacterium | reverse complement strand
GGCCCGGCTCCGCGACCACGCTCGAAGCTGCCCAGGCCAACCGCTTGCGGCCTGCCGTCGGCGCCTTGTCCCGGTCGGCCGCTTCGACCAGCGTCCAGGCGAGCGGCGTGCCGGCGCTGCGCGACAGCGTGACGTCGAGCGCCGCCGCCGGCGCATTCGCCGAAAGGACCTTCACCGTGAAGCGGCCGGGCTCGGGCAGCCAGGCCGCCTGGCCGTCCGCCACGTGCCATGTCTCGGGGTCGAGGAAATAGAGCAGCGCGTGTGGGTCGTCCGAGTCGTCGATGACGCGCAGCACCGGCAGATCGCGATGTTCGCCGGGAGCAAGATCGAACGGGCCGCTCACGACCTGGATGTGTGTCGGGTTGCCGAAGAAGAGATGGCAGCGACGGACAGGCTTGTCGCCGCGATTGGCGATGCGCGCGACATAGGCGCGTGACGCGGGGAGCCTGTCGCCGGTCGTATCGACGGCGGCCGTCTCGTACACCTGATCGTGCAGGCGCACGTCGATCGGGGGAAGGACGGGTCGCGGCGCGGGCGGTGGTGCGGGCGGAGCCGGAGCGAGAGCAACGACCGGCGCCACGGGCGGCAAGGGGAGTTGAGGGGCGGGCCGCCGGGCCAGCGCCAGCAGCTCGGCGTCGCGGCGCGCACAGAGCCGGGGCGGTGCCGCCACGAACTGGACGAGGAAAACCGCCAGCCACGCGATGACGATGAAGAGGCCCGTGCCGATCAGCGCGCCGTATTCGGTGTCGCCGGGAAAGCTTGTCTCGAGCCCGGCGAGCCGTGCGCCGCCATAGACGACCAGCAGGGCGAGGATCGGCGGCCACGCATTCGCGGCATCCCAGGACCGGCGCCACGCGTCCCGGCCGCACCGGGCGTAGAAGTGCAGCCCCTGCCGCGCCCCGCCGCTCTCCCCGTCACGCTGTTCGTCCACGCCTTTTCCTCCCCGACGGGAGGACTATAGCCCTAGTTGCCCGGGCGGGGATTTGTGGAAGATTTTGTGTCGCCTTGTGAACGCTTTGTGACGCACGAGCAGGCGACTGGGATCACACCGCGTCCGTCACATTGGCTGTTCTGCACCAAAGAACTGAAGCCAGACGAACGCTGCCGCGGCGAGCGCCGCGCCAATCGCAAGCACCTTCTTCTTCCAGTCCATTCAGCTCTCCCGTCCACCGCAATCCTGTACAGCAGATCAAGCGATACTCTAGCGCTTGGCTTCGGCCATCCAGTGCTGGAGCAACGTATAGGCGACACCCAGGATGACGGGCCCGATGAACAGGCCGAGCAGCCCATAGGCGACCAGGCCGCCGATCACGCCGACCAGGATCAGGAGGAGCGGCAAGTCTGCGCCGCGCCGGATCAGGATGGGACGCAGGACATTGTCCATCAGCATGGCCGGCACGCCCAGCACCACGAGGAGGATTCCGCCCACGGTCGCACCGGACCAGAACAGCCAGATGATCGCCGGAATGACGATCAGCGCCGGCCCGAGTTGCGCGATGCACAACAGCAGCGTGACCGCGGTGAGCAATCCGGCCTGCGGGACACCGGCGATCGCCAGCGCGATGCCGGTCAGTAGCGTCTGCGCAAAGGCCGTGACCACGACACCGAGCGCCACGCCCTTGATCGCCTGGCCGGCGAGGATGGCTGAGTCCTCGCCGCGCTGGCCGGCCAGCCGGCGGCCGAAGAGGCGGCACCAGTCGGCCGCGGCCTCGCCATTGGCATACAGGATGGCGGCGACGCCGATGGTCAGGAAGAGGTGAACGATGATGCCCCCCAGACTGCCCGTGGCGCCAACCAGCCACTGGGCAATCGTCTTGGCATAGGGACGAACCAGGGCGGCAAGCTCGCCCGTGCTGTTCGCCGCCAGACGGCGCCACTCTTCCGTGACCGGAGCACCGATCAACGGAACGTCGGCAATCCAGGCCGGCGGCGGCGGCAGGCGGAACCCGGCAGCGGCTTCCGGCAGCGTCGCGATCACGTCGGCATGCCGCACGAGCGCCGCGACCGCGAGCGACACCGGCAGGATGACCAGCACGAGGAGGACGAGGGTCATCACGGCGACCGCCGATCCGCGGCGCCCGCCGAGCGCGGCTTCGAGCCCGCGCAGCAACGGCCATGTCGCGACCACCAGCGTGGCCGCCCAGATCGTCGCCGCGAGGAACGGCTGGAGCACCTGGAACGAGGCGGCGATCAGCCCGCCGATGAACAGGATGGCCAGCGCTATGCGCGTCAGATCGAATGAGCCGTTGGCCATCGTCATGCTCCGGGGACGCCGTGGGCCGCCGGCCTACGGCGTCATGTCGGCCTTCTCCCAGCCCGTGCCGGGATTGAAGACGCTGATCGTCGCCGCTTCCTGGGGCGTGTCGGGGCCGAGGTCCTGCTCGTAGACGTCGCCCGAGTGGCTGGCGATGAAGGTCATGACGCCGGTCGCGCCATACTTTACCGGCCAGGCGATGATGGCGAAGCCGCCGATCATGCGATCCTTGACCAGATAGTCGTAGGCGCCGCCCGGCGCGTCGGCGCCCTGGCTGTAGAGCAGGCGGAAGCGGTAGCCGTAGTAGCCCTTCTCCTGCACCTCGCCGGTCTGCGCCTTGGCGACCAGCGGGCCCAGCGGACTGGCGGGCTCGCCAGGCTTGGCTTCCCAATAGAGCCCGTCCTTCTTGCCGGGCGAACTGAGCAGCCGGCGCGCATAGACGTTCATCCCGGTCTTCATCGGATCGAGACTCGCATAGTCGCGTTGCGCATCGATGATCGCCAGCAGCGTCTGGACGACCGCGAGCTCGTTGCGCCCGATGGCGCGCGCCTCGATTTCCTTGCGCCCCGCCGCGACGTCGTAGCGCCACTCGTTGCCCTGCTTGACGATCGGGATTGGCGACACCCAGCCGGTGCTGCCCACGCCGATCGTGACGCGGTCGTCGCCCTGCGGCAGCAGCTTGTGGCTTTCGTCCCAGGCCTTGAGGAACTTGGCGCGGGTCTCCTCGTCTTCCTGGTCGTTGCCCGGCGCGAGGTCGTTCCACGTCGTGCCCAGGATGGCGCCGAGCGCCTTGTCGTCCTTCTTGCGGATCGCGTCGGTCAGCGCATCGGCGGCCGCTTCGGCGGTCGGGAAGCCGCGCAGTTGCGGGGCCTGCGCCAGCGCAGCGGCGCCGAGCAGGCTGCCGAGCGCAAGCGCGAGAAGGGCGCGGGTGAAAGCGCGGCGAAT
>VBAF01000100.1 GCA_005884705.1 Alphaproteobacteria bacterium | reverse complement strand
GCGTGGCGTTCCTCGAAGCGGTGAGCGACAGCTGGGCCGATTGCAACTCCTTCATGTACACCCACAACTGGTGGCACCTTGCGCTGTTCCTGATCGATCTCGACCGAAACGACGAAGCGATGGCGCTGTTCGACAGCCGGGTGTGGGGCGTGTGCAAGGAGTTCTCCGAGGACCAGATAAATGCCGTCTCGCTGCTGGCGCGGCTCGAGCTGCGTGGCGTCGACGTCGGCGACCGCTGGGCTGACGTCGCGACCTACCTCGACGGCCGCCTGCACGATCATTTCGTGCCGTTCGTCGACCTGCAGTATCTCTATGCCTTGGCCCGCGCCGGCAAGCAGAGCGCGGTCACCGAGATGCTGGCGAGCCTCGAGGACCGCGCCGAGCAGGCCAAGCCGTTCGAGCGCGAGGCCTGGGCCGACTGCGCCGTGCCGGCGGCGCATGGCCTCGCCGCCCACGCGCGCGGCGACCATGCCGAGGCAGCGCGGCTGCTCGGCCAAGCGATGCCGCATCTGCGGCCAATCGGCGGCAGCATTGCCCAGCGCGCACTGTTCGGCGCGATCCATCTCGATGCGCTGATCCGCTCGGGCTGGAACGACGCCGCGGTCAAGATCCTGCAGGCCGACGAGCGCGAGCGGCCCACGGTGCCCTCGACCAAGCGCGCGCTCGCCGACCTCTACCGCAAGCTCGGCCGCGCCGAGCAGGCGATGACCGCCGACTATCAGGCCGAGCAGCTCGCCCGGCAGTATGCCAGTCCGGTCGTCCAGAGGGCGGCGAAGGACCTGACCCCGGCCACGGGATCGCTGGTCGCCCCGCTGGATCCTTCGCTCCGCTCAGGATGACAAAGCCATGAAGCACGATCTCACGCAGATGACCGCCGGCCAGCTCGGCAAGCTCTACGCCAAGGCCAAGGCCTCGCCGGTCGAGGCGATGAAAGCGGTGCTGGCGCGCAGCGAAAAGCTCAATCCGATCCTCAACGCTTTCTGCAAGGTCGACGCGGAAGCCGCACTCGCGGCCGCGCGCGCCTCGGAACGGCGCTGGAAGAAGGGCAAGGCACTGTCGGCGATCGACGGCGTGCCGGTCTCGATCAAGGAGCTGGTGCGGGTCAAGGGCTGGCCCGCTTCGATGGGCAGCAAGCTCACCGACAAGACGCCGTCGGATGACGATGCGCCGGCGGTGGCGCGGCTGCGCGAAGCGGGCGCGATCGTGTTCGCGCAGAGCACCAGCTCGGAGTTCGGCCACAAGGGCGTGACCGACACGCCGCTCAACGGTGTGACGCGCAATCCGTGGAATACCGCGATGACTCCCGGCGGCTCGTCGGGCGGCGCGGGCGCGGCTGTCGCAGCCGGGCTCGGCCCGCTCGCGATCGGCACCGACGGCGGCGGCTCGGTCCGCATCCCCTCGAGCTTCAACGGCCTGGTCGGCCTCAAGGCGACCTACGGCCGCGTGCCCAACTGGCCGCCGACGCTGAACGGCGACTTCTCCAACACCGGCCCGATGGGCCGCACCGCGCTCGACTGCGCGCTGATGATGAACGCCATCGCCCGGCCCGATCCGCGCGATCCGACCCAGCTGCCGGAAGACGGCACCGATTACGCCAAGGCGCTGAAGCACAAGCCGAAGAAGAAGCCGCGGGTCGCCTTCCTGCTGCGCATGTCCGAGCATCCGCTCGACCTCGAGGTCGCGGCGATGGTGACCAAGGCGGCCCGCCAGGTCGAGAAGCTCGGCTGCGCGGTGGAAGAAGTCGACGCGCCGCCCTACTCGCACGCCGAGGCCGGCAAGAGCTTCCTCACCCAGTGGCTCACCAACAGCGCGCGCCTGCTCGACCTCTATCCGCAGGCGCGGCACGGCGAGTTCGATCCCAACCTGCTGGCCGGCGCGAAGGCCGCTCGCGAGCGCTACACGGCGCAGGACCTGGTGAATGCCTTCGCCATCCGCCGCGAGATGTCGGTGGCGTGGAACCTGTTCTTCGAGAAATACGACTTCCTGCTCACCCCGACGGTCGCGGTGCAGCCCTTCCCGGTGCTCAGGAACGCGCCGGACGGGCTCGACGGCAAGCCGAACATGGCGTGGTCGCCCTACACCGCGACCTTCAACCTGACGCGCCATCCCGCCGCCTCGGTACCGTGCGGGCTGAGCAGCGGCGGCCTGCCGGTGGGCTTGCAGATCGTCGCCGGCCATTTCAAGGACGCCCAGGTGCTGGCGCTCGCCGGCGCTTATGCCGACGAGCATCCGCTCGACTTTCCCGTGCTGCCGGAGACCCGATAGATGACCGCCGATCTCGCGATGATGCCGGCCTGGCAGCTGGCAAAGCTCTACAAGGCGCGCAAGGCCTCGCCGGTCGAGGCGGTGAAGGCCGCGATCGCCCGCATCGAGGCGTTCAATCCCAAGCTCAACGCCTTCCAGCATCTCGATCCCGACGGCGCATTGCGCGCGGCCCGCGCCTCGGAGAAGCGCTGGAAGAAGGGCGGCAAGCGTCTCAGCGACATCGATGGCGTGCCGATCACCATCAAAGACCTGGTGCTGACCAAGGGCATGCCGACACGCATGGGCAGCCTCGCCACCGACGAGACCGGGCCCTGGACCGTCGATGCGCCGGTCGCGGCACGGCTCAGAGAGGCGGGCACCGTGCTGCTCGGCAAGACGACCTCGCCCGAATACGGCTGGAAGGGCGTCACCGATTCGCGGCTGTTCGGCGTCACGCACAATCCCTGGAAGCTCGGCCGCACGTCGGGTGGCTCGTCGGGCGGCGGCGTGGCGGCGGAGGCGGTCGGCATGGGCAGCCTCGCGGTCGGCACCGACGGCGCGGGCTCGGTGCGCATCCCGTGCGCCTTCACCGGCCTGTTCGGGCTCAAGCCGACTCAAGGGCGGGTGCCGCTGTTCCCGCCCTCGGCGCAGGGCACGCTGTCGCACATCGGCCCGATGACGCGCACCGTGCGCGACGCCGCGCTGATGATGAACGTGATGGCACGGCCCGATCCACGCGATCCGTACGGCCGGCCGGACGACGCCGAGGATTACATGAAGGGCTTCGACAAGGGCGTGAAGGGCCTGCGCGTCGCCTTCTCGCCCAACCTGGGCTTCGTCGAGAAGGAGAAGATCGATCGCGACGTCGCCGCCGCGGTCGAGGCTGCCGCCCGGGTGTTCAAGACGCTGGGCGCCACGGTGATCGAGGACTCGCCCGACCTGCAGGGGCTCGATCCGCGCGCCATCCTGAACGCGCATTGGCAGTCCAACGTCGCGGTGCTGTTCAAGGGCTACAGTCCCGAGAAGCAGGCGCTGATGGATCCAGGCCTGGTCAAGGCAGCCGAGATCGGCGCCAATCTCGGCCAGGCGGTGGTGGTGGCCGCGATCCACCAGCGCCAGCAGCTCGGTGTGATCATGAATCAGTTCATGGCCCGGTACGACCTGCTGCTGACGCCGACCATGCCGATGACCGCCTTCGAGGTGAACCACAACGCGGCGTGGGATGGCGACGGCGTCGACATCGGCTGGACGCCCTTCACGCTGACCTTCAACCTGACCCGCCAGCCGGCCGCGACCATCCCGTGCGGGCTCGACCGCGAGGGCCTGCCGATCGGCCTGCAGATCGTCGCCGGCCATGCGCGCGATGCGTTGGTGCTGCGCGCCGCGGGCGCCTACGAGCGCGTGCGACCGATCCCGGCGCCGCCGATGGCGCATCAGATATGAGCGGCGCTGCGCGCCGCTCATATCTGATGCGATCAGGCGCGCCCCGCGCGCCGGTCGCCGCGCAGCGGCGAAGTGCAGGGCCTGCACGGTGCCGCTTGCGCACGTTCTCGAGCTCAAGTCCGTGCGCAAGTCTCCCCGCAGCGGGCCCTGCGGTTCGGCCTTCGGCCGACCGGCGGCGCGGCGGCCGCCTACCGCTACGGGCCCGCCCACGAGATGTCTCATGCGATGCGTTCCGTATCGCGTGAGACACCTCGTGCTCATGTACGGCCTCGACCTGCTGATCGTGCTGCTGGCGATCGGCGCGGCGGCGACCGCCAATCCCGAGCGCACGGCGGTGCCGTTCCCGCGCATCCAGCTCCTGCTGCCCGGCCTGCTCGGCTTTGCCGGCACGCTGATCCTGCTCGCCTACCCCGAGATCCGCGACCTCGCCGATCTGCAGGTCTGGCTGGTCGCCACAGTGAGCGTCCTGATCGGCGCGGTGCGGGGCTCGGCCATGAACATCCAATCGGACCGCGCCCGTAGGCTGGTGCGGGTGCGGCGTGGCAGCGACGCCGCCTGGGCCGGCTGGATCATGGTGCTGTTCGCCGCCGTTCAGGGCGCGATCGAAACCGGGTTGCGCTCCGAGAATCCCTACGAGACCACGGCGGAGTTCCTGATGCTGCTGGCGAGCGGCTACCTGCTCGGCCGTTCGCTGGTCGCCTGGCTGCGCGCCCGCCTGGCGATGCATCACGACCTGCTCGAGGCGTGAGCCGGCCTAGCGGTCGAACACGAAGTAGAATTTGCGGCGCATGTAGCCGCGCTGGAAGACCTCGCGCAGTCGCCAGATGCCGGCATCGACGATGAAATGCGCCATGACGCCGCCGACGAACAGGCCCTTCAACGCACCGCCCGCATCGGCTGCGTAATTCAGCGCCAGTGCGCCTGCGCCGGCGATCGCCAGCATGACGAGTACCGGTTTGAGCGAGCGCTGCCCGCTGCCGCTCACGGTGCCCATGAATACCAAGTACTGCAGGCCGTGCGCCGTCGCCGAACCGGTGATGGCCGAGACCGGATCGGCGAATATGTAAACTGGCAGGTAAAAAGCCGCGCCGACCAGGAAGAAGAACAGCCGCAGCCGGTTGGCACGCAGGCTCGCGCTCTTCACGACAGCGACCGCCACGCACACCGGCACCAGCAGATAGACGATGACGCCGAGCTCATGCAGGCGCGCGGCTTCGTTCGGCAGATTGGCGAGCGCCACCTGCGTGGCACTGAACACGCCCGCGATGCCCGCGACCGCCGTCAGAAGCAACGTGCGCCTCTCCCACGGCGAGAGCGGCACGCCGTCGGTTCCGGCGGCGACGAAGCTCAGCAGGCCGAGATTCTGCTTCTGGTAGTGCCACAGCAGCCAGCCGATGAAGACCACGACGATACCGTCGGCCACGGCAGGTCCGAGCCACTGGAAGCCTGCGGCGCAGGCTGCGATCACCGCGAGCGGCGCCACGGCATAGCGCAGCGGATGAGCGCGCAGATGCCCGCGCATCTCGCGGTCGGTGAAGAACCAGCCGGTCGAGGCGACGTGAAAGTTGGTGCTGAGGAAGATGATGAAGCCGTAGACATAGAGCGTCGAGCTGCCCTCGGGCACCGCGTGCGCCACCACCGGCACGGCCACGAAGGGCAGCACGGTTACCGCCGCGAGCAGCCCGAGGAACAGCTGCCAAACGCCGGCATGCTTGCGGCCGGCCAAGGCCTGGTTGGTGAAGGTGGTGTCGGTCATGACGGCAGCAGCATGCGCCAATTACGCGACCAATCCGAGACAGTTGAGACAAATCATACAAACGCGGCCGACGCCGGCGCGCCGGGTGGTCTATCCATCGGCCGGATGACCGATGACGCGCTCCTCGGCCGGTTGAACGCAGCAGTTCTGTCCGACACCGACCGGCGGGTCGCGGTCGCGGGCTTCGGTCTCGCTTGCGCGATCGGGTTGGTGTTCGCCTTCGTCGGCCTCGACACCCGCAGCCTGTGGTTCGACGAGCTGTTCACCGCCAAACTGATCGAGCCGTGGCCGGCCACGACGCTGTTCGGGCGCATCGTCACCGATCTGCATCCGCCGCTCTACCTGCTCACGCTCGGCGCCTTCGCCCAACTGCTCGGCGACGGCGAGAACGGCCTGCGCCTGCCCAGCGCGCTGGCCGCCTGCGGCGCAATCGTCGTGTTCGTGCTGGGCACGCGCGCCGCCTTCAGTCTGCCGGCGCGCCTGCTGATGGCGCTCGGCGCAGAGGCGGCCAAGGTAGTGGCGCAGGAATTCGAGGACGGATCGCTCGGCTACGTCCTCTACCACCCACGCTAGCCCGGCTTGAACCGTCATTGAACGCTGGCCGACCGACAGGTCAGCCGGCGCAATGGACGGCGCATCCGACCCGTGCTGCACTCAGCCCCGATCGTCGTCGGAGAAGCTCACCATGCGCAGCAGCCAGGCCCTGTCGTTCCTGGGCGCCCTTTGCCTGATCTTCGGGCTGGGCATGACGACCTATCAGGTGATGATGAGCGAGGCAGGGACCAACTCGACCTGGAACGTTCCGCACGAAGGGCTCGCCGACCGCGAGAGCCTGGCGTTCAAGCGGTCGCGACCCGGCCTGATCGTCCTCGGCGTCGGCGCCGGATTGCTGCTGGCCGGCGCCTGGTTCGAGCGACGGTCCGGCTAGCCGGCCGCCTCTCCCCGTCTGATAACCGCGCATCACCGGTTGATCACTGGCCGCCTGCCGCCCTCAGCATCATCGTCGCGTCATCGATGACGACGTAGTGGTCGTCGATGAGGCCGATCCCCCCAAAGGCCGCCGGGCTGACGGTCGCGGGCGGATCGGCCTCCCTGCCGCCCCCAGCGCGCCCGACGATCCTCCGAGTCTATTGCAGAAGATGTGCGAAATAGTACAAATTGCAGTGCCGAGCTTGATCGGCCGGCGTCGACTTCTGCAAAGTCCCGACTGATGCCAAGGAATTCAATGATGGCCGCGGAAGCTCGGCAAAAGCCGCCGGCGACCCTGGGTGACGTGCTGTATGCCAGGTCCGGGCCCCGCGTGCCGGAGCAGGCCTGGAGCAAGCTGGTCGGCGCGATCGCCGCCGGCGACCAGCTCGCGCTGCATGAGCTCTACGAGATGGCTCATCGCATCGTCTTCACCTTGATCCTGCGCATCGTGGCCAACCGCGAAACCGCCGAGGAGCTCACCGTCGACGTCTTCCATGACGTCTGGCGGCGCGCGGCGGGCTACGACGCCGCCAACGGCACGGTGCTCGGCTGGATCATGAACCAGGCGCGCTCGCGGGCGATCGACCGGCTGCGCTTCGAGGGCCGCAAGAAGCGCAGCGACGGCGGCGAGGAGCAGCCGCTGCCCGAGCCGGCGCCCGATCCGCGCGACGTCCTCGAACTGCGCGAGCAGGGCCGGTCGCTGCGCGCCGCCCTGGTGGCCCTCACGCCCGACGAGCGCCAGGCGATCGAAACGACGTTCTTCGGCGGGCTGACCCATGCCGAAGCGGCGGCGCGGCTCGACCAGCCGCTCGGCACCCTCAAGACACGCATTCGGTCCGGACTGCACAAGCTGCGGCAGGCGCTGGGCGCGGAGGCGGGCAAGCCATGACGACGACCTCCCTCACCAACCGCTGCGAGCTGAGCGAGCAGACCTGCGCCTATGCCGCCGAGGCGTTGGCGGCCAGCGAGGTCGGCGCGGCCGAGGCCCATCTCGCCGCCTGTCCGGACTGCCGGCGCGAGCTCGCAAGCCTGCGCCCGGT
>VBAF01000099.1 GCA_005884705.1 Alphaproteobacteria bacterium | reverse complement strand
GCCAGGAGTTGAACGTCGATAACTTAACATTGATAACTTATCGGTGTTAAGTTATCTGTCAAGGGATGGAACGCGATTTGTCCACGGCATCCGTCGGCACCCGCAAGCGGCGCGGCGAGGGCCATACCCGGCGCGACGAGATCCTCGTGGCCGCCCGGGAGCTCTTCCTGCGCGACGGCTACGAGGCGACCACGATCCGCCGCATCGCCGACGTGGTCGGCGTCTCGGCGCCCGCGCTCTATCTCTATTTCAAGGACAAGGACGCCATCATGCTGGCGCTCTGCGACCAGACCTTCCGCTCGCTCAACGAGGTGATGGACGGGATGGAGAAGCAGCAGCTCGCGCCGATCGAGCGGCTGCGCCGCTGCGGCACCGCCTACATCCGCTTCGCGCTCGAGCATCCGCGCCAGTACTGGCTTACCTTCATGTCGGGCAATACGCCGCAGGAGATCAAGAAGCGCGGGCACAAGCCCGACACGCAGAGCCTCGATCCCGACGCGCCGGGCTCGCAGGGCGCCATCGCCTTCGGGCGGCTGATGGGCATCTTCCGTGAGATCGAGAACAGCGGCTTCGCGCTCAACTATCCGGTCGACACCGCCGCCGAGCTGGTGTGGATGTGCCTGCACGGCTTGGTCGCCGCGATCATCAACAATCCGGAATTCCCCTGGACGCGGCGCGACGTGCTGATCGAGGGCATGCTCGACCTGGCGGTGCGCGGCGTCGTGAAGATGCCCTGACCGTTTTCGACCGTTTTCACCGTTTTTGCCAGGATCGCCGATTATCGTCTGAAGCTTGCTCATCGGCGCAGGATAGGCGCAGTCGTCCGTACAACCTATTATGGGCATTGGCCGGCATTTTTTGCCGCGGAAACAGCGGTCTTTTTCGCCGGCCATTGCCCATAATGATGTTCGGCGCCGCGAGTTATTCACAGCCCCTGGAGCGGCGTTGTTCCAGCGTCAAACCACCTCGGACGGTGCCAGCGTGCAGGGATGGGCGGGGTCACCCGCTTCGATCTGCAGTGTCGCGTGGTGGATGCCGAAGCGGGCGGCGAGATCGCGGCACGCCTGGGCCAGAAGCTCGTCGTCGAGCGTCGCGCCGGGCCGCACCAGATGTGCGGTCAGCGCGACCTCCGTCGTGCCCATCGGCCAGATGTGCAGGTCGTGCACCTCCGAGACGCCGGGCAGGGCGGCGAGATAGGTCTCGATCGCGGCGCGGTCGATGCTCGCCGGCACGGCGTCGAGCGACAGGCTGACCGACTCCTTGAGGAGCGACCAGGTGCCGACGACGATCACCACCGCGACCACGATGGAGACGGCGGGGTCGATCCACATCCAGCCGGTCGCCAGCACCACCAGCGCGCTCAGCACGACGCCGAGCGAGACCACGGCATCGGCCACCATGTGCAGGAACGCGCCGCGGATGTTGATGTCGTTCTTGCGGCCCGACAGGAAGCCCAGCGCCGTGACGCCGTTGACCACGATGCCGATCAGCGCGACCCAGACGACCGTCATCTCCTCGACCGGCGCGGGCGTACCGAGGCGCTGCACCGCCTCGAAGACGATGGCGCCGCTCGCCACCAGCAGCAGCATGGCGTTGGCCAGCGACGCCAGGATCGGCGTGCGCTTCATGCCGTAGGTGAAGCGAGCGCTCGGCGCGCGCCGGGCGAGCGAGGCGGCGGCCCAGGCCAGCAGCAGCCCCAGCACGTCGCCGAGATTGTGACCGGCGTCGGCCAGCAGGGCGAGCGAGTCGGCGAGGAAGCCGTACACCGCCTCGGCGATCACGAAGCCGGTGTTGAGCGCGATGCCGATCAGGAAGGCGCGGTCGAAGCTCGCCGGGGCGTGGCTGTGCGTATGGCCGCCCGGGCCGTGGTCGTGGCCGTTCTTATGGTCGTGGTCATGATGCTGGTGTGCGGCCATGCGCGATTTTACCGGCCGCCCGGCCGTACACTATTGCCTACTGCATGAACCAGCCGTGGCTGACCACGATCGACTGGCCGGTCAGGGCGTTGGTCTTGGCGCCGGCGAAGAACAGCACGCAGTCGGCGACGTCGTCGGTGGTGGTGAACTCGCCGTCGACGGTGTCGTTCAGCATGATGGTCTTGATCACCTGCTCCTCGGTGATATGGAGCTCGCGCGCCTGCTCGGGGATCTGCTTGTCGACCAGCGGCGTGCGCACGAAACCCGGGCAGACGACGTTGGCGCGCACGTTGAATTCGGCGCCTTCCTTGGCGACCACCTTGCACAGGCCGATCAACCCATGCTTCGCGGTGACGTAAGGCGCCTTGAGCCGCGAGGCCTCCTTGGAATGCACCGAGCCCATATAGACGATGGCGCCGGACTTCGCGGCGTACATGTGCTTGAGGCAGGCCTTGGTCGTCAGGAAGGCGCCGTCGAGATGGATCGACAGCAGCTTCTTCCAGTCGGCGTAGGGGAAGTCGACGACCGGATGGACGATCTGGATGCCGGCGTTGGAGACCAGCAGGTCGATGCGGCCGTACTTGGCCATCACGTCGGCCACGCCCTTGGTCACCGCCGCCTCGTCGACGACGTTCATGGCGACCGCGAAGGCGTCGCCGCCCTTGCCCTTGATCTCCGTTGCCGTCGCGTTCGCGGCGTCGAGGTTGAGATCGGCGATCACGGGCGTGCCGCCCTCGGCGGCGTAGCGCAGGGCGATCTCCTTGCCGATACCGCTGGCCGCGCCGGTGATGATGCCAACCTGTTTGTCGAAGCGAGCCATGGGGAATTCCTTTCAGTCTTTCGCCAGGTAGTCGTGCACGACCTCGCCAAGGCCGAGCGTGAGGTCGGTGACGAAATGGCTGGCCGACAGCACCTCGAGCACCGGCAGGCGCGCCACGTCGCACAGCGCGTGGTCGAACAGCTGCAGCGCGGCCGGGCCCGCCCAGGCGCCTTTCACGGTGACGTCCTCGCAGTAGTAGCGCACCAGCTCGCAGATGCGCGGCGTGCAATCGACGTGCGGGATGATCTTGATCATGAAGTTGGGCCGAGCCAGCGCCTGCCGGATCGGTTCATGGTCGAGCTCGCGATGCTTGTAGCCCATGGTCGCGTTGACGCAGAGCACGTTGCCGAAGTGCAGCGTGCAGACCAGGGTCTCGCTCTGGTGGCAGACAAGGGGGGTCGCCAGCTTCTTGGGGAAGCCCCAGATCTCGCGGCCGCCGGCAATCGGCCCCTCGTCGTCGAGATACATGGCGTGCACGTAGCCGCCTTCCTGCACCGTACCGTCCTTGTCCTTGTAGTGCACCGGGATGACCTGGCCGGTCTCGGTGTAGTCGCCGAAGCCGGTCGAATCCGGCATGCGGATGAACTCGTAGTTGACCGTGTCGCCCGCCGGCACGAGCGGCTCGGGCACGAGTTTGTGCAGCAACGCGGGATCGGTGCGGTAGCGGATGATGATGAATTCGCGATTGTAGAACTTGTATGGCCCCGGCGGGAAAGCCGGGTTGTTGAGCGGCATGGCGAAGGCCTTGGCGCGGATGTCGGCGATCTTCATGGCGCTGTTATTCTCCGGATTTGTGCTTGAGGTCGAAGGTGAAGACGCCGTCGGGGCTGGTCGGCCGCTGCAGCACCTCGGGGTAGGCGAGCGTGCGGGTCATGTCGCGGTAGCCCGACGCCCAGTGCTCCTCCATCGTGCGGCGAGAGAACTCGTAATCTTTCGAGGCACCCTCGTAGACCCGCGCGCGATAGATCATCTGGATGATGTTGTAGACCTTGTCGTCGGCCTCGGCGGCGAGCATCTCGGCCTCGCGCGTATGGCGCAGCTCCTCGGGCATCTCCGACAACAGCTTCGCCGCAGCCCGGCGCAGCGCCTGGGTCTTGCGGAACTGGTCGGTGCCGAGCCGCGTGCGGCTCGAATAGCGGATGTCCTTGAGGCGGGTGTCGACCTCGATCATGTCGCGCGGCATCTCTCCGCGCGCGCTCCACAGGTCGATCTGGAAGGCCAGCGTGTCCTGGCGCGGCGTCGCGTCGAACACCCATTGCAGGGGCGTGTTGGAGACGACGCCGCCGTCCCAGTAGAACTCGCCGTCGATCTCGGTGGCCGGGAAGCCGGGTGGCAGCGAGCCGCTGGCGATGATGTGCTCGGGGCCGAGCTTGCGCTCGGCGCTGTCGAAGATGATGAGGTTGCCCGTCTTCACCTGGGTGGCGCCGACGCTGAGCCGCATCGCGCCCGAATTCACGAGGTCGAAGTCGACCAGCCGCTCGAGCAGCGATTTGAGCGGGGAGACATCGTAGAAGCTGAGATTGCCGGGACTGCTGGCTGGCGCGAAGATCGGGGGCGGGATGCGCGGCTTGAAGAAACCGGGCGCTCCCCATAGCAGCGCGGCCATGGCGCGGCTCTGATTGATGAACTGGTGAACCAGGTCGTTCTTGATGTCGCCCGGAATCAGTTGCCGGATGCCGAGCGGTCCCTCGGTGATGGTCTCCCAGAAGGTGCGCAGTCGTTCGACGCGTTGCCCGGGCGGATTGCCCGCGATCAGCGCGGCATTGATGGCGCCGATGGAAATGCCGGCGACCCAATGCGGGCGCAACTCGGCTTCCGCCAGCGCCTGGTAGACGCCGCCCTGGTAGGCGCCCAGCGCACCGCCGCCCTGCAGCAGCAAGGCGATGCGCTCGAAATCGGGGCGGACCGGCGAGCCGTGTGGCTCGGAGCCCATTGCCGTCTTGGAATCCATGGCACCTGCTTCTGCCCCGGCATCTAGCGCGCCGGACATGTCGCGATAATGACGCCCCAAAGCAGGGGCCATGCCATTGAACTAACGTCTCAGGCGGCCCGTGGCCACACCCGGGGGAAGAGGTCACAGGTCATGCGCGCACCGGCTGCAAGGTCCGGCGTGTGCGGGAACTGGAAGGTGCCGGGCCGCGGATCGTAGCGCGCATCGTCACCGGTATAGCGCAGCGACAGCCCGCGGCGGCGCGCGCCCGGCGTGTCGTTACCGGGGGCGCCGTGCACGATCATGGCATGGAAGACCAGGCAGTCGCCCGGCGCCATCGGCCACCAGCGGATGTCGTATTTGCCGCGGTCGGCTTCGATGTCGGGAATCGGCCGCAGCTCGCTGGAAGTGAACTTGATCTCGTGACCCTTTCGGAACGGGGTCGGCCGGTAGTGGATACCCCGTTTGTGCGAGCCGGCGATGAACTCGACCGCGCCGTTGCTACGGTCGATCGGATCGAGCGCGATCCAGACCGAGGTGATCTGCCAGCCCGTCACCGGCCAGTAAGGTTGGTCCTGGTGCCAGGGCGTGCGGTGCGCGGTGCCCGGCTCCTTGACGAAAAGCTGGTCGTAGAAGAAGTCGGCGCCGGCCGAGCCCATCAGCCGCGCGGCGATCGCTGGCGCGGGCGAGTCGAGCGCGGCGGCGCGGAAGTCTGGGTCGGACTTCCACATGAACATGTCGCCGAAGAATTTTCCGGCGCTGCTGCCTTCGGCGAAGTTGGCCGAATGCGGGCCGGGCGTCGCGAGATCGCGCTCGACCGCCGTTCGCATGCGCTCGATCCAGTGCGGATCGAACAGACCCCTGAGACAGACGACGCCGTCGCGGTCGTAGGCGGCGACGTCGGCGGCGGTGATGCCGATCAAGTCGGCGACAGGACGTGGATGACCCGGCTGGCGATGAGGTCCCGCGTCTTGGCGGCGTAGGCGGCCATGTGCGGCGCGGCGGCGTGGGCCTTCAGCGCGTCGGTGCTCTCCCACTTCTCGACGACGACGAAGGTGTCGGGGCCGAACTTGGTCTGGAACGAGCCCATGCCGTCGGCATCGATCGCCGGACCGTACTCGATGCAGCCCTTCTCGGCGCGCACCGCCGGCACGTTGGCACGGGAGTGGCCGAGGATTTCGTCCCGCTTGCCGGGCTTGGCGGTGATGATGGCGATGACGTGGATCATGATGTTCTCCCTCTGAAGTCCTTCGCGTGGCCTTCCCCTCCGCCCTTCGGGCACCTCCCCCGTCAGACGGGGGAGGCTGGGAGGGGGTGGGCCTCAGGCCGCCCTGCCGCTTCTGAGCACGCGGCCGGGCAGGCGGTCGTTGGCGGCGACGGCGTCCTTGCCGTCGCGCCGGATGATCTGGCCGTTGACGACCACCGCCGAAATGCCGTGCGCCTCGGCGACCAGGCGGTCGGCGCCGGCCGGCAGGTCGTAGACGCGCTTGAGCGGCCCCGGGCCGACGGTCTTGGGATCGAACACCACGATGTCGGCGGGGCGGCCCTCGGCCAGCACGCCGCGATCGGTGATGCCGAAGGTTTCGGCCGGCCGCTGGGTGAGGTTGTGCACCGCCTGCTCGAGGGTGAAGGTGCCGCGCTCGCGCACCCAGTGGCCGAGCAGGTAGGTCGAATAGCAGGCATCGCAGAGCTGGCTGGCATGGGCGCCGGCGTCGCTGAGCGCAATGATGGTGTTGGGGTCGGTGATCAGCTCGGCAACTTCGGTCTCGTCGAAGTTCATCACGGCCATGCGGAAGCGCGCCTGCAGGTCGTTAGCCAGCGCCAGATCGAGCGCCAGGTCGACCGGGTCCTTGCCGAGCGTCGCGGCAGCCGACGCCAGCGGCTGCTCCTCGAGCTCCTTGTGCGAGGGCGCCCAGGCGATGACCACGCGGTCCCACCAGTTGCGGAACAGCGGCGTGAGCTCGCTCCGGAGCTTGTCGCGCCATGCCGGATCGGCATAGGCGCGGCGGCGGGTGCCGGGCGCCCCGGCTTCCGCCTGCGAAAGCTCGTTCATGAATTTCATGACGTCGAAGATGAACGGCTCGGCAAAGGTGAATTCGAAGTTCAAGGGGCGGCAGCTCACCTGGGGGATCACCAGCGCACCCGACCGGCGCTGCTCGGCGGCGAGGTCGAGCTGCTTGCGATGGCCGCCCGGGCCGTAGAGGTGGGAGAGCAGGGCGGTCCAGGTCACCGGCACGCCGTACTTGCGGCTGACCTCGGCCATGTGGCGGGTCGAGAAATCGCGGCCGATGGTGATCTGCATCAGGCCGCGCTTGATGTCGCCCATCACCGAGACCAGGGCGTCCATCTCTTCGACAGCGGCCTGGCGGCTCGGCACCGGCCTGCCGGCATAGCCGTTGTGGCTGACCGACACCGAGGTGCCGAAGCCGATCGCGCCCGCGTCCATCGCCTCGCGCATCAGCTTCTTCATGGCGCTGATCTCGTCGGAGGTCGCGGCGCGCTCGGTCGACGCCTCGCCCATGACGTAGAGGCGCAGCGGCGTGTGGCCGAACAGGGCGGCGATGTTGATCGCCGAGCCGCGCTGCTCCAGCGTGTCGAGATATTGCGGGAAGGTCTCGAACGGCCAGTCGTCGCCGACGCCGGCCTGCAGCGCGTCGAGGCTCATGCCCTCGACCTTCTCCAGCGTCTGCAGAATGAGTTTCCGGTGGGCGGCGCGGGTCGGCGCGACGCCAAAGCCGCAATTGCCGATCACCGTCGTGGTGACGCCGTGCCAGGGCGAGATCGAGAGCAGGCGGTCCCACAAGATCTGCGCGTCATAGTGGTGCCGGCGGCGTCGATCGTGGTCGTGGCCGGCCCGTCGGCCTTGCCCAGGGCGACCACCCTGCCATCCTTGATCCCGACGTCGCCGGCGAAACCGGGCGTGCCCGTGCCGTCGACGATCGTGCCGCCCGTGATCTTGAGATCAAACGACATGGCTTGCTCCTGAGTGCACGGTCATTATACGTCTTCTGGAGCAGCGAGAGGAAATACATGGCCAAGCACAAGATCGCCCTCATTCCGGGAGACGGAATCGGCAAGGAAGTTCTGCCGGAGGGCGTGCGCGTGCTCGAAGCCGCCGGGCGCCGCTTCAATTTCGAGCTCCAGTTCACCGACTTCGACTGGTCGTGCGACCGCTTCGCCAAGACCGGCAAGATGATGCCCGACGACGGCATGGAGACGCTGAAGCAGTACGAGAGCATCTTCCTCGGCGCCGTCGGCTGGCCGGGTGTGCCCGATCACGTCTCGCTGTGGGGCCTGCTGATCCCGATCCGCCGCGAGTTCGACGAGTACGTGAACCTGCGGCCGGTGCGGCTGTTCGAGGGCGTGCCGAGCCCGCTCGCCAACCGCAAGCCGGGTGAGATCGACTTCTGGGTGGTGCGCGAGAACACCGAGGGCGAGTACAGCTCGGTCGGCGGCCGCATGTTCCAGGGCACCGACGACGAGATGGCCATTCAGCAGGCGATCTTTACCCGCAAGGGCGTCGACCGCGTGTTGAAGTACGCTTTCGAGTTCGCGAGCACGACGAAGAAGAAGCACGTCACCTCGGCCACCAAGTCGAACGGCATCA
>VBAF01000098.1 GCA_005884705.1 Alphaproteobacteria bacterium | reverse complement strand
CCGGCGCTGACCGGCTCGATCGGCGTGGCGCCCTCGGGAAATATCAACCCCGAGCGCAACTTCCCCTCGATGTTTGAGCCGGTGCACGGCTCGGCCCCTGACATCGCCGGCAAGGGGATCGCCAACCCGATCGGCCAGATCTGGTCGGGCGCCATGATGGTGCGCCATCTCGGCTACCCCGAGGCCGCCGAAGCGATCGAGCGGGCGATCGCGGCGTCGCTGGTCGAGGGCGGCCCGCGCACCAAGGATCTCGGAGGCAACGGCGACACCAAGACCGTCGGCGCCGCGATCGCCGAACT
>VBAF01000560.1 GCA_005884705.1 Alphaproteobacteria bacterium | reverse complement strand
GCAACAAGGTCCGCGTCACGGGCCTTGGCATCTTTCAGGTGCGCAACCGGCCGGCCCGCATGGGCCGCAACCCGGCCACCGGCGAGGCGATCAAGATCAAGGCGTCGAAGATGGTCGCCTTCCGCGTCGCCAAGGACCTCAAGGAAGCCATATAACGCTTCCCTCGAAAGAATCGGGCGGGTATCGGTGCGAGCCGGGCCCGCCCTTTTCTTTGCCTGATCGTGGACGCTGGCGTCGCACTGGGGCTGGCCAGCTTCACCGGGGTGCTGAGGGAGATCGCCGCCTTGAACCTCGACTTCCGCCGCCCGCGCCGCGAGCCATGACGGCCGCGTTCCGCCTCGATCGTCGCGCCGCGCTCGGCCTGGTTGCCGCCCCGCTGCTGGTGCCGCTGTCGCGCCGGCCGCGCGCGCAGACTCTCGAGCGGCTGTCATTCCACACCGACTGGCGCGCGCAGGCCGAGCATGGCGGCTACTACCAGGCGATCGCCGCGGGGCTCTACAAGGCACGCGGCCTCGAGCTCGACCTCAGGCCCGGCGGCCCCAGCCTCAACATCGGCCAGATGCTGCTGGCGGGGCGGGTCGACATGATCATGTCGAACAGCTTCGAGGCCTTCACCTACGTGCGCGAGCAGGCGCCGTTCTTCACCATCGCGGCGATCTTCCAGAAGGATCCGCAGGTGCTGATCGCCCATCCGGGTTCCGGCTTCGACAGCTTCGAGAAGATGAAGGGCCGGCCGCTGCTGATCTCCAACGGCAGCCGCTCGACCTTCTGGCCCTATCTGCGCAAGAAGTACGATCTCACCGACGCACAGCTGCGGCCCTACAACTTCAACATGGCGCCGTTCCTCGTCGATCCGCAGGCGATCCAGCAGGGCTTCGTCACCTCCGAGGTCTATTCGATCGCCCAGGCGCTCGGCAAGCAGCCCGAGGTGCTGCTGATTGCCGACGCAGGCTTCAGCGCCTACCAGACCACCATCGCGATTTCGCGCAAGCTCGCGAGCGAGAAGAAGGTGCTGATCCAGCGCTTCGTCGACGCCACGCTCGAGGGCTGGGCGCAGTACCTCGAGGGTGGCCCGGCGATCGAGGCGGCGAACGCCCTGATCAAGAAGGACAATCCCGAGCAGACCGACGACCGCATCCAGCATGCCGTGAGGGAGCTGAACGCCCGCGGCATCGTCCGCTCGGGCGACGCCCTGACAAGCGGAATCGGCGCCATGAGCGACGGCCGCTGGGCGGATTTCTACGCCTCGATGACCGATGTCGACGTGCTGCCCGCTGGCCTCGACGTGCGGCAAGCCTATACGCTGGACTTCGTCAACAAAGGGACTGCGAAGTAGGAGGACGCGATGGACGGCATGTTCAAGGTCACTGAAGAGCAGACGATGCTGCGCGACCTCGTGAAGAAGTTCGTGCGCAATGAGCTGATGCCGCTGGAGAAGAACATCCTCGAGCGCTTCGCTTCGGGTCAGCCGGCGGCGCTCAGCGACGAGGAGAACAAGAAGCTCTTCAAGCAGTGCAAGGATCTTGGCCTGTGGGCGCTCGACGTGCCGGAGGAGGTGGGCGGCGCCAACCTGCCGGCGGTGGCGCTGGTCGGCGTCAACGAGGAGCTCGGCTACACCTGCGTGCCCTTCACCTTCCCGCCGGATTCGCCCAACCTGCACATGCTGCTGGCCACCGCCAATCCCGAGCAGCGCAAGAAATACCTCGAGCCCTATGCCGCCGGCGAGACGACCTCGGCGATCGCCATCTCCGAACCCGGCGCGGGCGGCGATCCCGCCGGCATGAAGACCAAGGCGGTCAAGGACGGCGAGCACTGGGTGATCAACGGCCGCAAGATCTGGATCAGCCGCATCGCCAAGGCCGACTTCACCATCGTCATGGCGGTGACCGACACCAACCTCGGCGCGCGCGGCGGCATCACCGCCTTCCTGGTCGACAAGGGCACGCCCGGCCTGGTGATCGCCCGCGCCATCCCGATGCTGGCCGGCCAGCGCACCTACGAGGTCGTGTTCGAGGACTGCCGGGTGCACGAGAGCCAGGTGCTGGGCCGGCTGGGCGCCGGCTTCGCGCCGATGCAGCTCCGCCTCACCGTGCGCCGCCTGCAGATGGGCTCATGCATCGGCATGGCGCAGCGCGCGCTCGACATGATGGTCGAGCATGTCGGCCAGCGGGTCACCTTCGGCCAGAAGCTCGCCGACCGGCAGGCCATCCAATGGTGGATCGCCGACGCCGCGACCAAGCTGCATGCCTGCCGGCTGATGGTGATGGACGCCGCTGTCAAGCAGGACGAGGGCCGCGACGTGCGCATGGAGGCC
>VBAF01000559.1:474-4388 GCA_005884705.1 Alphaproteobacteria bacterium | reverse complement strand
AGCCACGAATGCTCCGGACCGATGCCGGGATAGTCGAGGCCGGCCGAGATCGAATGCGCTTCGGTGATCTGGCCTTCCTTGTCCTGCAGCAGGTAGGTGAGGTTGCCGTGCAGCACGCCCGGCCGGCCGCCGGTCAGCGAGGCGGCGTGCTGGCCGCTCTCGATGCCGTGGCCCGCCGCCTCGACGCCGACGACGCGCACGCCGGCATCGTCGAGGAAGGGATGGAACAGGCCCATCGCATTGGAGCCGCCACCGATGCAGGCGACCAGCGTGTCGGGAATCCGGCCCTCGGCCTCGATCATCTGCTGGCGCGTCTCCTCGCCGATCACGCACTGGAAGTCGCGCACCATCGCCGGATAGGGGTGCGGCCCGGCTACCGTGCCGATGCAGTAGAAGGTGGTCTCACAGGTCGCCACCCAGTCGCGCAGCGCCTCGTTCATCGCATCCTTGAGCGTCGCGGCGCCGGCCTTCACCGGCCGCACCTCGGCGCCCAGCATGTTCATGCGCGCCACGTTGGGCGCCTGGCGCTCGACATCGGTCGCACCCATGAACACCACGCAGGGGATGTCGAACAGCGCGCAGGCGGTCGCGGTGGCGACGCCGTGCTGGCCCGCGCCGGTCTCGGCGATCACCCGCGTCTTGCCCATGCGCTTGGCGAGCAGCACCTGGCCCAGCACGTTGTTGATCTTGTGGCTGCCGGTGTGATTGAGCTCCTCGCGCTTGAAGTAGACCTTGGCGCCGCCGAGACGCTTGGTCAGGCGCGCCGCGTGGTAGAGCGGGCTCGGCCGGCCGGCATAATGCTTGGCGAGGTATTTGAGTTCGCCCTGGAACGCCGGATCCGCCTTGGCCTCGTTGTAGGCCTTCTCGAGCTCGAGGATCAGCGGCATCAGCGTCTCGGCGACGTAACGGCCGCCGAAGATGCCGAAATGGCCACGCTCGTTGGGGCCGGTGCGGAAGCTGTTGGGTGCTGTCGGCATGCCTAGCGCTTTTTCTTCTTCGCGGCCTTCTTGGCCTTCGGCGCGGCCTTGGTCTTCGGCGCCGCCTTCTTCGCAGCAGGCTTTGCCGCTACGGCTGCGCGCGGTGTCGACGCGGCGTCACCTTCGACCTCGACGATCACCTCGATCTCGACCGGGATGCCGCGCGGCAGCGAGCCCAGGCCGACCGCCGAGCGCGCGTGGCGGCCGCGGTCGCCGAACACCTCGACGAACAGGTCCGAGCAGCCGTTGATCACCTCGGGCTGGTTGCCGAACTCGGGTGTGGCATTGACCATGCCCAGCACCTTGACGATGCGCTTGACGCGATCGAGGTCGCCGAGCTCGGCCTTCATCACCGCGATCAGGTTGAGGCCGGTCTCGCGGGCATGGACGTAGCCATCCTCGACGGTGAAGTCGCGGCCGACCTTGCCGGTCGGCAGCGGCTTGCCCGGCAGGCCCGGCCCCTTGCCGGCGAGATAGAGCAGGTTGCCGGTGCGCACGGCGTTGACGTAGTTCGCCATCGGCGAGGTCGCCTTGGCGAGCTCGATGCCGAGCTCCTTGAGCCGCTGTTCGGTCTTCATCGCGTTCCCTTACAGCGCCTTCACCGTCTCGAGGAAGGCGCGAATCAAGTCGACGGATTTGACACCGCGGCTCTTTTCGACGCCAGAGGAAACGTCGACTGCGCGAGCACCCGTCACACGCACGGCCTCGGCAACATTGCCCGGATTAAGTCCGCCCGCCAGCAACCACGGCACCGGCACGCTTCGGCCCGACAGAAAGGTCCAGTCGAACGCCTTGGCGTTGCCGCCCGGCAGGGTGCCTTCCGCGGTGTCGAACATCAGCCGGTCGACGACACCTGAATAGGTTGCGATACCACGCTCGACATCCGCAGCGGCGCCGACCTTGATCACCTTCATCACCGGCTTGGCCGTCCGGCGCTTGATCTCGGCGACGCGCTCCCGCGTCTCGACCCCATGAAGCTGCAGCAGGTCGAGCGCGCCGGTGGCGAGCTTCTCGTCGAGCAACGCATCGTCGGGATCGACGAACAGGCCGACGCGGATCACCGTCTTCGGCACCCGCCCGCCCAGCGCGCGCATCGTCTCGGTCGAGATGTGGCGCGGCGACTTCGGGTATGTGACGAATCCGACGAAGTGCGCGCCGAAGCGCACCGCCGCGTCGACCGTCTCGGGCGTCGACAATCCGCAGATCTTGGCCTCGACGGTCATAGGTCGTTGACGCCCGGCCGACGACCAGATTGGTGGCACCGAGGTCGACCGCCTGGCGCGGCGTCATCGCCCGCTTCTGGTCGTTGGCGGCGCTGCCGACCGGGCGGATGCCCGGCACCATCAGCACGAAGTCCTTGCCGCAGGCGCGACGCAGGGCGGCGATCTCATGCGGCGAGCAGACGACGCCGTCGAGGCCGCTCGCGCGCGCCAGCGCGCCCAGCCGCACGACCTGGTCGGACGGCTCGGCGTCGACGCCGGTCGCCTCGAGGTCGGATTTGTCGAGCGAGGTCAGCACGGTCACACCGAGCAGCTTGGGCCGCGGCACGCCGAGCTTCTCGGCCTGGGCCGCCGCTTCCTGCACGGCTGCCTTCAGCATCTCGCGCCCGCCGCTGGCGTGGAGGGTGATGAAGGTCGGCGCGAGATCGACCACCGCGCGGATGCCGCCGGCCACCGTGTTGGGAATGTCGTGCAATTTCAGATCGAGGAAGAAGCCGACCCCGGTCGCCCGCACCGGCGCCGGGAAGGCATAGCGCACCCCCGGCGCACCATGGGCGAGGAAAAATTCGAGGCCGAGCTTGATGCCGCCGACTGCGGGCCTGGGCCCGCCGGCAATCGATTGGATCAGCTTGGTGGCCTGGGCGAGATCGGTCGTGTCGACGCCGCAATAGATGGGGTTGGTGCGCATGGCGGGGCGCAACCTAGTGGCGGCGTCCCGCGGCAGCAAGCGCCGCTATTCGGCGGCGACCGATTTGGACCGGCTGCGCTGCCAAAGCTCGTCGGCGTGAAAGTCCACCAAACCAGCCGGCGTCTCCCAAGCCAGGCTGTCGCCGGCGGATTGCACGAACAGACGGTGCAAGAAGACGGCCGGCTGCGCCAATGACGCCAAGGCGCCGCCCCGGGCGATTTCGGCGCGGAAATCGACGCGACTGGAAGAGCCATCGGCCCATTCTATCGCCACCGTAAAGTCGGGGCGGGGCGTCGCACGGCGGATCGCGTGTCGAGCCATTAGTCCAATCTCCTCGGGACTTCGCCTGCTCTCACTTTCAGCCAATTATCCATCAGTTCGCTTTGATGAGCCAGTGTCCAGTCGCGTAGCCGTCGGCGCTGACGTGATGACATTCGGCCCTCCACATCGATAACGCCGCCGTCCTCGATGCGGATGCGCGCGTGGAAGTCTGATCCCTGCGCATGAAAGTGCGGCGGAGCGTGATCATTGAAGTACAGAATGATCAGAATGCCATCGACGACAGCAATGGTCGGCATTCTTCAGGAACTGCGCACCCGGCGGACGGCGTCCTTCCAGCCGGCATAGCGGCGGTCGCGCGAGGGCGCGGCCTCGGCCGGGCGGAAGGCGCGGTCGAGCGACCAGCTGGCCGACAGCGCCTCAAGCGAGGGCCAGAGGCCCGCCTGCAGGCCGGCCAGGAAGGCCGCGCCGAGCGCCGTGGTCTCGATCACCGTGGGCCGTTCGACCGGCGCGCCCACCGTGTCGGCCAGGCGCTGCATCAGCGGATCGTTGACCACCATGCCGCCATCGACCCTGAGCTCGTCGATCGGGGCGCCGTCGGCGCGCATCGCCTCGACCAGGTCGCGGGTCTGGTAGCACACCGAATCGAGCGTGGCCGATGCGATCTCGGCCGGGCCGGTGTCGCGCGTCAAGCCGAGCAGCGCGCCGCGTGCCTCGGCATCCCAGTAGGGCGCGCCCAGCCCGACGAAG
>VBAF01000559.1:0-453 GCA_005884705.1 Alphaproteobacteria bacterium | reverse complement strand
GTCGGCCGAGGCGCGGATCAGGCGCAGCCCGTCGCGCAGCCATTGCACGGCGGCGCCGGCGATGAAGATGCTGCCTTCCAGCGCGTAGGTCCGCCGGCCGTCGAGCTGGTAGGCGATGGTGGTGAGCAGACGGTTGCGCGACTGCATGGCGATGCTGCCGGTGTTGAGCAGCGCGAAGCAGCCGGTGCCGTAGGTCGCCTTGACCATGCCGGGCTTGATGCAGGCCTGGCCGACCGTTGCCGCCTGCTGGTCGCCGGCCATGCCGAGCACCGGAACCGGTGCGCCGAGGATGTCCGCTGTGGTGACGCCGAGCTCACCCGCATTGTCGACCACCGTGGGCAGCATCGCCTTCGGCACCCCCAGCAGCTTGGCGAGCTCGGGATCCCAGGTGCCCTTGCGGATGTCGAGCAGCAGGGTGCGGCTGGCATTGGTGGCGTCGCTCGCATGCACCTT
>VBAF01000557.1 GCA_005884705.1 Alphaproteobacteria bacterium | reverse complement strand
CTGATCGAGCCGAACGACGATTCGGCCCGCCTGAGGCTGCGGCGGGCGCTGCTGCGCGCGCCGCTGTTCGCCGATCTCGATTCCGCCAGCATGACCGCGGTCGAGCGTGAGCTCGTGCCGCTGGCGCTGCCCGGCGGCACGCCGCTGTTCCACCAGGGCGAGGCCGCGGACGCCGTCTACCTGGTGGCCAGTGGCTGCCTCGGCGTGTTCCGCCACGACGAGGACGACGCGGCCGAGGGCGGGCCGACGCTGATCGCCGAGATCCCGCCGGGCGACATCGTCGGCGAGATGTCGTTGCTGTCGCACGGCAAGCGCACGCGCAGCGTCGCCGCATTGCGCGACAGCGAAGTCTGGCGGCTGGCCCGCGGCAGCTTCGACAAGCTGACCGCGCGGCATCCCGAGGTGCTGCCGACCCTGATGCGCAGTGTCGCGGTGCGCAACGCCATGGGGCCGGCCAAGCGCCGCCGCCAGCCGCGCACCTTCGCCCTGCTGCCGGCCGGCGCCAACGTCCCGTCCGGCCGCTTCTCCGTCCTGCTCGAAGCGGCGCTCGGCCGCATCGGCGGCCAGGTCCAGGTGCTCGGCCAGAATTCGCTGGAGCAGGATCCGGAATGGTTCGCGCGCTGCGAGATGGACAACGCCTTCGTCCTCTATCGCGCCGATCCCGGCCTGACGCCGTGGACCGAGCTCTGCCTGCGCCAGGCCGATTGCCTCGTCGTGGTGCGCAACGCCGATTCGGACGAACCGACCAAGCTGCCGTTCGAGATCGAGGCGGCGCAACCCAGCGCCGTCTTCCACCGCCGGCGCGAGCTGGTGCTGCTGCACGAGGGCCATGATCCCAAGCCCGGCAGCACCGCCGGCCAGCTCGCCGGCGGCCTGTACGGCCAGCACCATCACGTGCGGCTCGACCTGCCGTCGGACTTCGACCGGCTGGCGCGGCTGATCACCGGCCATGCGGTCGGCGTGGTCATGGCGGGCGGCGGCGCGCGCGCCTTCACCCATATCGGCGTGGTCAAGGCGCTGCGCGCCGCGGGCGTGCCGGTCGACCAGGTCGGCGGCACCAGCATGGGCGCGATCGTCGCCGCCGCGATCGGCGCGCGTTGGACCGACGAGGAACTCGCCGGCCGCTTCCGCCGCGCCTTCGTGAGCGCCAATCCGTTGAGCGACTATACGCTGCCCTTCGTCTCGTTGTTCAGCGGACGTCGCGTGACGGCCCTGCTGCGCAGCGCGTTCGACGAGATGGACATCGAGGACCTCGTCCTGCCGTTCTATTGCGTCACTGCGAACCTCACCACCGCCAACGCCGACACCCACACGACAGGACGGCTGTGGCGCTGGCTGCGCGCCTCGGTCTCGCTGCCCGGCGTGCTGCCGCCGTTCAACGACGCGGGCCAGGTCCATGTCGATGGCGGCGTGATCGACAATCTGCCGGTCCGGGTCATGCGGCGGCAGGGCCGCGGCCTCACCATCGCGGTCGACATCGACACCGGCGGCGCGCTGGCGGCCGGCGCGGGCGTCGAGGAGGCATGGTCGGCCCGAGGAGACGCTGCCGATCCCGTCGATCGTCCGCATCCTGCTGCGCTCCGCGCTGGTCTCGAGCGCCGCCCGCGCGATGGAGGATCGCGCCGCCGCCGACCTGCTGATCGTGCCGCCGATGGACAAGTTCGACCTGCTCGATTGGACGAGCTTCGACAAGGCGATCGACGCCGGCTACACGGCGACCATGCAGGCGCTCGACCAGGCGCGCAGCCTGCCGATCGGCGCGCGCATCTTCGTCGGCTGAGCCGCGGCGGTTTCGACCGTCAGGAGAGGAATTTCAGCCCGTTCACCACCTTATCCACAGTCTTGCGCGGGCCGTGGACGCCGACGCCGACAAAATCCAGCGCATCGACCGGCGCCGCGGCGAAGGCGCTGCGATTGTCGGCGTCGTTGGTGGTCGTGAACATCGCCTCGATATAGACCGCCGGCACCAGCTCGCGGCCGAGCGCGCGCTGATGGGTGCGGCGCAGCTCCTCGACAGTGCCGCCGTAGACGAACACCGGCTCGCGGATCAGCGCGCTGTAGGCACGGCCCGTGGCGTCCACGTAGGGCTCGCCCATCATGTGGCCATGCGTGCCGGCCAGCCCGCCGGCCAGGAACGCCGCGACATTGGCGACCTGCCAGGCGGCCAGATCGCGGCGGATCACCAGCGCCGTCTTGGTCTCGTAGATCATGGCTCCCATATCGGGCAGGATGGGCCCGACCGTCTTGAATGTTTGTGCATGGCTGCTCGAGACCATATCCGCTTCGACCGGGCCGACGGCGGCCTGCAGCGACTGGCCGCGCGATTCGGCGGCCATGCCTACGACCTGCATCGTCACGAGACCTATGCGGTCGGCCTGACCCTGTGGGGCGCGCAGTCCTTCCACTATCGCGGCGGCCTGCAGACCAGCGCGGCCGGCCAGGTCATGGTGATCCATCCGGACGAGGCGCATGACGGCCACGCCGGCGTCGACGAAGGCTTCGCCTACCGCATGCTCTACATCGATCCCGGCGCGGTGAGCACCGCGCTCGGCACCTCGGCCACGCCGTTCGTGCGCGATGTCGTGGCGGACGATGGCGCGCTCGCCGGCCTGCTGCGCGAAGCCTTCGCCGACTTTCCCCGGCCGCTCGAACCGATCGCGACCGACGCCATCGTGGCGCGCGTGGCGGAGCTCCTGTCGGCGCGCAGCGACTCAGCCGTCCGGCCGGGCCGGCAGCCGCCCGCGCAGCGTGGCGTCGAGCGCGCCCGCGACTTCCTGGTTGCCGAGGCGCCGCGCACGGTCGCCTCTGAGGAGTTGGAACGGGTGAGCGGGCTCGATCGCTTTGCGCTCTCCCGCCACTTCCGGACGGTCTACGGCACCTCGCCGCATCGATTCCAGGTCGGCCGGCGGCTCGCCCGCGCGCAGGCGATGATCGCCAAGGGCACGCCGCTGTCGGAGGTCGCGGCGGCCACCGGGTTCGCCGACCAAAGCCATCTCACCCGCCACTTCGCCGCCCGTTTCGGCCTGACGCCGGGGCGGTGGGCCGCTCTCACGAAGCCGAACTGACCGCCGCCGAGTGCGTTTCAGAGCCCGCCGTTCACCACCAGGCACTGGCCGCTGACATAGTCGCTGTCGGGGCTGCAGAACAGATAGACCGAGCCGGCCGCCTCGGTCGGCAGGCCGCCGCGGCCGAGCGGGATCATCTGGTTCATCGCGGCGATGCGGCCGCCCTGCACCCCGACCTTGACCTTGCGGCCCTGGACCTCGATCTCGCCGGCGTCGCCCTGGCTCAACGGTTGGGTGAGGCGAGTCTGGATGTAGCCGAAGGCAACCGCGTTGACCGTCACGTCGTAGCGGCCGAATTCCTTGGCTAGGGTCTTGGTCAGGCCGACGATGCCCGCCTTGCCGGCCGAGTAGTTCGACTGGCCGGCATTGCCGTTGACGCCCGAGGTCGAGGAGATGTTGACGACCTTGCGCACGATACGCTTGCCCTCGGCCCGCTCCTTCTCGACTTCCTGGCGGAAATGCTGCTGGAAGGCGCGCAGGATGCGGAACGGCGCAGTCAGATGGACGTCGAGGATGGCGTACCACTGCTCGTCGCTCATCTTCTGGATCACCGAGTCCCAGGTGTAGCCGGCGTTGTTCACCACGACGTGGCAGCCGCCGAAGGCGTCGACCGCGGTCTTGACGATGCGGTCGCCGAAGTCGGGCTTGGCGACGTCGCCGTTGCAGGCGACCGCCTTGCCGCCGAGCTTCTCGATCTCCGCCACGGTCTCCTTGGCCGGCGCGTCGTCGATGTCGTTGATCACCACCTTGGCCGATCTCGCGGCCGATGCCGCGGCCCGAGCCGGTGACGATTGCCACCTTGCCATCCATCTGACCCATCTCGTCTCTCCTAGTTCAGCGCAACCGTGGCGTCGCCCTGCAGCGTGTCCTGGCCGTTCTGGTTGGTGCACTTGACCTCGAGGTCGATCAGCTTCTCGCCGTTGGCCTCGCGCTTGCCGGTCACCTTGCCGCTGATCGTGATCACGTCGCCGACCCAGGTGATCGAGGTGAAGCGGGTGCCGAGCTTGCGCACGTTCTTCTGCGGCACCCACGAGGTGACCAGCCGGCCGAGGAAGGCCATCGACAGCATGCCGTGGGCGAAGACGTCCTTGAAACCGAACTTCTTGGCGAAGTCGATGTCGACGTGGATCGGATTGTGGTCGCC
>VBAF01000097.1 GCA_005884705.1 Alphaproteobacteria bacterium | reverse complement strand
CATCTTCCCGCCCGAGCCGTCGCTGCGGCTGACCGCCGACACGATCGGCTTCACCTATCGCGAGGTTCCCAAGTGGAACCCGATGAACGTCTGCAGCTATCACCTGCAGGAGGCGGGCGCGACGCCGATGCAGGAGCTCGCCTTCGCGCTCGCCAATGCGATCGCCGTGCTCGACGCGGTGCGCGCGCGCGGCCAGGTGCCGGAGGCGGATTTCCCGCAGGTCGTGGGCCGCATCTCCTTCTTCGTCAATGCCGGTATCCGCTTCGTCACCGAGATCTGCAAGATGCGCGCCTTCGCCGAGCTGTGGGACGACATCACGGCCACCCACTACGGCGTCGCCGATCCCAAGCAGCGCCTGTTCCGCTACGGCGTGCAGGTGAACTCGCTCGGACTCACCGAGCAGCAGCCGGAGAACAACGTCTACCGCATCCTGCTGGAGATGCTGGCCGTGGTGATGAGCAAGAACGCGCGCGCCCGTTCGGTCCAGCTCCCGGCCTGGAACGAGGCGCTTGGCCTGCCGCGCCCGTGGGACCAGCAATGGTCGCTCAGGCTGCAGCAGATCGTGGCCTTCGAGACCGACCTGCTGGAATACGGCGACATTTTCGACGGCTCGGCCGAGATCGCCGCCAAGGTCGAGAGCCTGAAGGCCGAAGCCGAGGCCGAGATGCAGCGCATCGCCGACATGGGCGGCGCGGTCGCCGCCATCGAGTCGGCCTACATGAAGCAGCGGCTGGTCGAATCGAACCTCAAGCGGCTGGCCGCCATCGAATCGGGCGAGCAGACGGTAGTCGGCGTCAACGCCTTCACCGAGGCCGAGCCCTCGCCCCTGTCCGGCAGCGATGGCGCGATCCTGACGGTCGATGCCGATGTCGAGCGCGGGCAGATCGAGCGGCTCAACGCCTGGCGTGCATCGCGCGACGGCTCGACGGTGAAGACCGCGCTCGCCGCCCTGGCGGCCGCCGCCAAGGAAGACCGCAACGTCATGCCGGCCTCGATCGCCTGCGCCCAGGCCGGCGTCACCACCGGCGAATGGACTGAGACCCTGCGCGCGGTGTTCGGCGAGTATCGTGCGCCGACCGGCGTCGCGCGGGCGGTCGGCGTCGCCGACGGCCGGCTCGAGGCCGCACGCCGCGAGGTCGACGCGGTGTCGCGGAGGCTCGGCCGGCGCATCAAGATCCTGGTCGGCAAGCCCGGGCTCGACGGCCATTCCAACGGCGCCGAGCAGATCGCGGTGCGCGCCCGCGACTGCGGCATGGAGGTCGTCTACGAGGGCATCCGCCTCACGCCGGAGCGCATCGTCAATGCCGCGCTCGAGGAGAGCGTGCATATCGTCGGGCTGTCGATCCTGTCGGGCGGCCATGTCTCGCTGGTCCAGGAGGTGCTCGCGGGCCTGGCCGAGGCCGGTATCGCCGACGTACCGGTGGTGGTCGGCGGCATCATCCCGCCCAACGACGCCGAGCTGCTGCTGAAAGCCGGCGTGGCGCGCGTCTACACGCCCAAGGATTTCGACCTGACCCAGATCATGCGCGACATCGTCGGCGTCGTGGACGGCGCCTGGAAAGAGGCCGCCTAGCGCCGAAGCGTCGCCGTTGCATGCAGGATGGCATCGACGACGGCATGGCTGAACAGCCAGACCTCGGCGTGGACGATCTCGCCGGCGCGCCGGATGACACGCGACAGCGCGATAACATCAGCCGGCCGTGCATCGCGCAGACGCGTCATCGCGAGATGGGTGATCCCCGCCTCGATCCCCGCCGCCGCGCGAAGTGACGTATCGACGATCGTGAGCAGCGCCGCCGTCGACCAGCTCTCGTCCGCGCAGGGCGAGAAGCGGATGCGCACATCCTGGTCCTGGCATTCCTCGACGAACAGCGCGTAGCGGTCGCGCTCCGGTATGGCCTTGTCGAGCAGGGCCTGCAGTTCGTCTTCGGTCACGGGACGTCATCCTGGGGGGTCTTTGGAGCCATGAGCGAAGGTCCCTCGCTTCGCACGGGATGACAAGGCGTGCCGCCGCCCGCTATGTGCGTGCCATGTCCTTCCTCGACCATATCGCGCGCTGCAACAACGCCGACTTGGGCCAGTTCGAGCCGTGGTTCGTCGGCTCGGTGCGCGCCGGCTTCCTGCATCGCGACTTCCTGCCGATGATCGCGGTGCGGCCCGACCTGTTCAGCCATCGTGACGGCGCCTGGTATCTCGAGCCGTCGCTCGACACGCCGGCCAGGCGAACGGCGGCGATGCATGCCTTCCTGCTGAGCTTGCGCGACAAGGGCCTGTTCGGCCGGTCATGGCGCGACGAGCCGTACAAGGTCGCCATCCACTTCAACGACCCGACCCTGCTTGAGATGGAGCGCGCGGCGGTGCCGTGGTTCGGCGTGCGCGCTTATGGCCCGCACATGACGGGCTACGTGAGGAAGAGCGACGGCCTGCACATCTGGGTGCCGCGCCGCGCCTACGACAAGCCGACCTTTCCGGGCGAGCTCGACAACACGGTGGCCGGCGGGCAGCCGGCGAACATCGGCATCCTCGAGAACCTGATCAAGGAGTGCGCCGAGGAGGCGGCGATCCCGCGCAAGCTCGCGGTCCAGGCCAAGGCGGTGAGCTTCATCGCCTACTGGAACCAGTCGGGACCGCAGCTCAAGCCCGACGTCATGACATGCTTCGATCTCGAGCTGCCGCATGACTTCACGCCAACAGCCCATGACGGCGAAGTCCATGCGTTCGAGTTGTGGCCGGTCCAGCGTGTGTACGAGACGGTACGCGACACTAACCAGTTCAAATACAACTGCAATCTGGTGCTGATCGATTTCTTCGTACGGCACGGACTGTTGCATGCCGATGACACCGACTTCTTCGCCATCGTCGAGGGCCTGCACCGGACGCAACCGACTACGGCATAGCACGTTGAGGCGACTGAGGAGGTTGTCCTCATGCGCGTCATCTCCCTCTCGATCGCGGCCACGATGGCGTTCGCCTTCGCTGCAACCGCGCAAGACATCTCAAGTCATCGGCACGGCGACTCGATCGACGGCATCCGCAACGACGGGCACGCCGAGAACCATGACTGGTACAAGGGGCTGAAGCAGCCCGGCACCGGATACTCCTGCTGCAACGGCACGGCGAACGGAGTCGAAGGCGACTGCCGGCCGACGCGCGCCTTCCTCACCGAGGAGGGCACGTGGAAGGCGCTGATCGACGGCCGGTGGCTGCCGGTGCCGCCGCGTGCCGTGCTGCAGAAGCTGGCACCCGACGGCAATTCACACATCTGCGCTGGAAAGAGCGGGATGATCTATTGCTTCATCGGCGGCTCGCCGAAGAGTTGACGCGGACCATCCACACCGACTTGTTGTAACATCGCAGCAACGGATTCAGTCGGGCGCAATGGCGCGCCGCTCCGAATGCGCGACCGGCCCGACTGGCATGCGCAAGGCAAACCCCGATGCCCTTTCGCAGTCGGTCTGTTGTTTCGATCGTCGCATTCGCTGTGATCTCCTGGCCCGTCGTTGCCCAGCAGGGCAGCCCCTCGGGCGAAACTCAGGGCCGGCATGGCCAAGGTCATGCCGAGAATCACGACTGGTACCAGGAACTCAAGCAGCCCGGCACCGGCTACTCCTGCTGCAACGGCGCGGTTAACGGCATCGAAGGCGATTGCCGTCCGACCCGCGCCTATCTCACCGACGAAGGCCAGTGGCGCGCGCTGATCGACGGCAAGTGGGTGATCGTGCCGCCGCGCGCCGTGCTAAAGCAGCTCGCGCCCGACGGCCGCAGCCACATCTGCGCCAGCCGCAGCGGCGTCATCTACTGCTTCCTCGGCGGCAGCCCGAAGAGCTGATCGGACAGCTAGAGAAGCAGCTGTTCGGCCAGCGCCGCCGGCTCGTAAATCGCTACGCCGCCGATCGTGTGTCCGAAAAGCCGGCCGAAGTGCCTTCGATCGCCGGTGACCAGGGCATCGCACCCTGCCTGCGCCGCGGACGCCAGCACCGGTTGGTCCTTTTCCGGCAAGGCAGCGGCTATTCGGCCGCTCGCGGGCATGGCGATCGACGCCATTTCGAGTTTCGGGATCAGCCGCTCCAATTCACGCGTCCCGTCTCGCGATTTTGCCGAGAGGTTCCGACGGGCCTCTTCGACGACGTATCCATCGACTACCAGCACGTGATCCCTCGCAAGGAGCTCCCGAATCAGCCGGCGGATCGCTCCGTCAGTGAATGCCGCGGCAAACAGGATATTGGCGTCGAGAAAGATTCGCATCGACTCCGGTCACCGGCGCCGCTTGCGACGCCCGGCGAAGACCTTCTCGAGTTTGGCTTCCGCCTCGGCAAACTCCTTCAACCGGGCCTCGCTATAGATCTCTATCGGCAAGGTCACGGCCGGTCGCAGCAGCAACCCTTCGGGCGTGGTCTCGACGATCATTTGGTCATCCGGCCTGATGCCTGCGGCACGCCGGAGCTTGGCGGGCAATGTGACGACGCCGCGGCTGTTGACGGTGACGGTAGCTTTCATCCTTCCATTATACTGAAATACAGAAAATCCGCAAACCTGCCACAATCAATTCGGCGCCGGGATGTTCGACTCCGTGATCACCTGCCGCCACTTGGCGATCTCGCCCGCCACCACCTCGCTGTAGGCTCGTGGCGCGCCGCCGACCGGCAGGAAGCCGAGATCGGTGAGTTTCTGTCGGATCACAGGATCGCCCAGCGCCTGGTTGAAAGCCGAATTGAGTCGCAGGACGATTTCGGGCGGCGTGCCGGCCGGCACCGAGACGCCGAACGGGATGGTGCATTCGGTGCCGGACAGCCCCGCCTCGCCGACCGTCGGCACGTCGGGCAGCAGCGACACACGCTCCTTCGTCGCCACAGCAAGACCCCGCACCTTGCCGGCGCGGATCGCGGTCGCGGTCGGCACCAGCACGTCGGAGAACAGCGGCACGTGGCCCGCCATCACGTCCTTCAGCGCCTCGGCGCTGCCTTTGTAGCCGACATGCTCGAGCGGCAGCTTCATGCGCGCCTTGACGTACTCGCCCCACAGATGGGTGAGGCTGCCGACACCGGCCGAGGCGTAGGGAATGGTGCGGTTGGGCTCGGCGCGGGCATAGGCGATCAGCTCGGCGACCGACTTGAACGGCGCGTCGTTGGTGGCGGCCAGCAGCACCGCGAGGTCGACGAAGCCGATCACCGGCACGAGATCCTTGTCGATGTCGTAGGGCACCTTCACGCCGAACGCGGCATTGGCGATCAGCGCCGCGGGGCTGAGCAGCAGCGTGTAGCCGTCGGGCTTGGCGCGCGCGACATGCTCGGTGCCGATGATGGTGCCGCCGCCCGCCTTGTTCTCGACCACCATCGGCTGGCCGAGGATCTGCGCCAGCTTCTCGGCGACGATGCGCGAGGAGGTGTCGGTCGAGCCGCCCGGCGCATACGGCACGACGAAGCGGAGCGGGCGGTCGGGAAAAGCCTGGGCGCGCGTCGGCCGATTCGCCAGCGCCACTGCGGCAGCCGCCGCGGTGAGGAAAGTGCGCCGACCGCCTCTCATGCCGGTGCCGGAATGCCGGAATCCTTGATCACCTTCCGCCATCTCGTCGTCTCCTCCGCAATCTTCTTGCCGAACGCCTCGGGCGGGCCGCCGATCAGCGACAGGCCCATGTCGCCCAGACGCCGCGCGAAGTCGGGCTCGGCCAGCACCTGGTTGACCGCCCGGTTGAGCGCCGCAATCACGGCAACAGGCGTGCCGGCCGGCGCGACCAGGCCATTGAAGATCGCCCCCTCGCTGCCCGGCAAGCCCGCCTCGGCAATCGTCGGTACCTCGGGCAGCAATGGCGCGCGCCGGGGAAGCGCCACCGCGAGGCCGCGCACCCGGCCGGCCTTCACGGCAGCGCCGCTCGGCACCAGCAAGTCGACCAGCAGCGGCAGGTGTCCCGCCATCACGTCACGCAGGGCCTCGGAGCTGCCTTTGTAGCCGACATGCTCGATCCGGAGTCCCAGCCGAGCCTTGAGATCCTCGGCCCACAGATGCTGCATGCTGCCGCCGCTTGCCGAGGCGTAGGCGATCGGCCGGTCGAGCGCCCTGAGATCGGCGATCGAGCGGACGGGCGAGTCATTGGCCGCCGCCACCAGGATCGGCACGTCGAAATAATGCACGACCGGAACCAGGTCCTTGAACGTGTCGTAGGGCAGCGCGATGCCGAACGAGGCGTTGACCGCCAGCGCGCCGGTCGCCAGCAGGAGCGTGTAGCCGTCGGGCTTGGAGCGCGCGACATGCTCGGTGCCGATGATCGTGCCGCCGCCCGCCTTGTTCTCGACGATGATCGGTTGGCCGAAGATCTTCTCCAGCCGCTCGCCCAGCGCCCGCGCCCCGGTGTCGGTTGCGCCGCCCGGCGCATAGGGCACGACGACGCGGATCGGCCGGTCGGGAAAGGCTTGCGCGCGGCCGGCGCGTGGAGCGGCGCCGAGCAGCGTCGCGGCCAGCATGGACCGGCGTTTCATTTTCCCTCCCGATGCTTTGCGCAACCGTGCCACGGCATGACAAGATCGGCCAAGCAAAAGCGGAGTCGGGAGTGCGGGACGGTCAAGGGCTCGAGGTCGCCAACGCCGATGCGAATGCCATCGAGGCGCTCGACTTCCTGCGCGAGGAATGGCTGGTCCTCGGCAAGCGCTTCAACCGCTTCGTCGCCGCCGCCGACAAGGAAGAGACGTGCGCCCTGCTGCCGGTGATGGCGGCCAACCTCGTCCTGTCGATGAACTCGGTCGGCGGCCGCGCGCTCGGCGCCAAATACCTGGCGCGTGCCCAGGGTATGGCCAAGGGCATCGGCCTGCGCGAGCGGGCCTGGCTTGATGCCACCCAGGCCTGGCTCGACGGCGACGG
>VBAF01000096.1:4236-15797 GCA_005884705.1 Alphaproteobacteria bacterium | reverse complement strand
GATAGTTGCGAGCCGATTTTGATAGAAGGCCTTGCCAACAGGAAGCCGGACTGAGCGTTTCGAACGCGCTTTTGGTAGGCAATGGAAACGGCCAAATTCAGAGAACGTTGGATCCGGGTTTCCAATCCTCCGCCATTACCGCCCGCTCGAACTGTCTCTTCGGCCCGGCCAGCCGCGAAAAGCCCAACTACCGCAGCCTGTTCGGCGATAGCTCATGACCTGCCTTTGCCGGTCTGAAGCCTGATTGTTCCCTCTTCGGCTGCTTCTCTCCAAGGCTCATGACTTCGTGGAATCGGTACGGAACTAGTACACCGTTGACCGGCAGGAGGTGCTGCAAGCTGGCCAGGTTGGTGTGTTGCAATCGCCAACTTGGTTGTGCATTGGAAGCCGAAAACCAATGCCGTCTACATCAGGGAGCGAGCCCACCCAGGTGTTCAAGGTGCCGTTGATGGCATGGCTCACTTGCCGGATGGATGTACCGCGTGATCAGAGACCCTTTCAGGAGCTCGATTGGCCGCACCACGCGGGCCTATTCGATCACTTCGTCGGCGCGGGCGAGGATCGACGGCGGGATGGTGAGGCCGAGCGCCTTGGCGGTCTTGAGGTTGATCGACAAAATGAGTCGCGTCACCTGATAGAAGGGGATGTCGCCGGGATTGGCGCCGCGCAGGATAGCATCGATGTCCCGGGCGGCGCGGCGATTGAGTTCCTTCAGATCGAACGAATAGGCAATCAGGCCGCCCGCCTCGACCGATTCTGGAAAAGTGTAGATGGCGGGCAACCTGGACTTTGCCACCGCCTCAACGATTGCCGTGCGGTACAGCAATGCCTCCGGGCTGTCGGCGATCATGACCGCATCGGCGCCATTCGACGGAGCTGCCAGAATGGCCTCACGGTACTGCGCCTCGGTCGCCGGGTAATCGACCAGGGTCGGAAGCAGCGACAGATGAGCCGCATCCGCCGCCGCGCGCATTGGCGGTCCCTGGAATGCCTCCCAGGCGCGGCGGGCGGTGACATAGGCGAGCTGGGAAAGCTTCGGGTAGACCTCGCGCAACATCTCGATCCGCTTGCCGTGGAGAGACGGTCCGGTGTCGACGCTTACGCCGGTGAAGTTGCCGCCCGGGCGTGCGAGGGAGCGCGCGAGGCCCAGGCTGATCGGATCGCCTGTGAGGGCAACCACAGGAATTGTCGTCGTCGCGGCCTTCACCAATGGGCCGGCGCCGATGGCATAGATCACGTCGGGCGCTGAGCGAACCATGTCGGACATCATTGCTGGCACGCCCGCCGCCGTATTTTCCCGGCTAAAACGATCGACTACGAGCGTTTTGCCTTCGACATGGCCGAGCGCGCGCAGGCCCTCGAACAGCACTCGGTAATATGGATTGCCACCGTGCTCGAACATGATGGCGAGAGGCTCCGATGGGCTGACAATCGCCAGTCGGTGCATTTTCACGCCCTCACCGCGAGCCGCCACGACCGGGCTGGCGACTATGCCCGCAAGAAGTACGCGCCGCCTCACTCGATCACCTCGTCGGCGCGGGCGAGGGTCGACGGCGGGATGGTGAGGCCGAGCGCCTTGGCGGTCTTGAGGTTGATGACCAGCTCGTACTTGGTCGGCGCCTGCACCGCCAAGTCGGCCGGCTTCTCGCCCTTGAGGATGCGGTCGACGTAGCCGGCCGCGCGGCGATACTGGTCAACCAGATCAGCCCCATAGGAGATCAGCCCGCCGCCGGCGACGTAGGGGCGCTCGGGGTAGATCGCGGGCAGTCTGTGGCGGGCCACAAGCGCAATGATCAGATCGCGATGCAGGGTCGCCAGGGCGCTCGCCGCCACGATCAAGCCGCCATTTCCGGAGCGCGCGAAGGCCGCGACACCACGCTCGATCTCGCCGGCGTCCTGCAGGTTGACCGCGCTTACCTCCATGCCGAGCGACGGCGCGACGTACTGGATGACAGCGAATTGGCCGATCCCGGTAGGATTGGCAGTATCGCGAAGGACCGCCGCTCGCGTCACCCCTGGCGCGATCTCTTTCAACAGTTCCAGCCATTTCGCGTTCAGACTATATTCAAACTGCATAAAGCCGGTGGCGTTGCCGCCCGGCCGCGACAGACTTTCGACAAAGCCAGAGCCGACTGGATCAGCGACGATCGCGAACACAACCGGCACCGTGCGGGTCGCCTCGAGCGTTGGCATCAAAGAACCGCCAGGGGCGAAGATGACGTCCGGCGCCAAGGCGACCAATTCCGCTGCGTATTTGCGATAGTTTTCGGCATTCCCTTCGGTCCAGCGGATGTCCATCTGCACATTGCGGCCCTCGGTCCAGCCCAATTGCTGCAACGACTGCCGGAATGCCGCGAGGCGTGGCCGCGTGATCGGATTGTCCTCGGTTGCCCCCGAGAGCACGCCGACGCGCCTGATCGGCTCGGTTTTCTGCGCACGCGCAATGCGCGGCGACAGCGCGGCCGCAGCCGTGGAGGCAAGGAGGACGCGTCGTCTCATCATTGCCTCCAGGCGGGTACAGAATTTCGTAAAGTGTCCGAGACATCATACGCCCGCCCGACCGGCGCGTCCTAGCCAAGGGCTGGCCTCGACGTGCCGCCACTTCCGCTGTTGGCCCTAAGCAGACGTTAACTGGAGCTGGAGGGATGTCCGCTTTCTGGGAGAAGCTGAAGGCGACGCCGGCGCTGGTTTGATCAGCCGCCCGCCAGATACCGGCGGACGTAGCCCTTCAAGTCTTCCATCGACTTCTTTGCCGCAGCGTCCTGGCCGCCGCCGCTCACGCCCATGGTGCGGCAGACCCCGACTGCCTTGGCGGAGGCGCCGGGGATCGGCTTGCCGTCGGTGCCGACGGTCATCACGCCGCTCTTGCGTTCGACCCAGGAGCCGTTGGCCTGCTGCTGCCAGACACACCGGGAGTAGTTCTCGCCCTGGGCGTTGAAGAACGGCCTCGAACCATCGAAGCCGTGGCCGGCATTGGGATAGACCGTCACCGCGATCTGCGCACCGCCGGCCCGCAGCACCTCAGCGTAGGTCTGGCAGGGCTCGACTCCGACATAGGTGTCGGCGCCGCCGAGCAGCAGATAGATCGGCGCACCCGAGGTGCGCGGCTGGCGGTACTGCACAGCGCACGACGGATAGAAGGGCACGTGCAGCGCGTAGCGCAGCCCGGTTGGGACGCCCGCCGCGGCGACCAGGTTCTCGTCCGCAGCCATCAGCGCCGAGGTGCCGCCCTTGGAGAAGCCGGCGATGCCGATATGGGCGCGGTCGATGCGCGGGTTGGCGCCGAGCGCCTTCAGCACGGCCAGGGCATCGAGGTTGAAGTCGGCGCCGGTGACGGCGGATTGGTCGGTCACGGTCTGGCTGACGCCGCGCGGCCGGAACGAATCGATCACCACGCCCGCGATTCCCATCGCCACCATCTCGCGGGCGTAGCGGCCCTCGCGCTCGGTCGAGACGCCGCCGCTGCCATGATGGATGACCAGGGCGGGCACGGGACCGGCCTTCGCGGGCCAGTAGATCTCGGCCGTCACCTGGACGGGCGTGCCCTTCTGGCGGCTCTCGAAGGTGATGGTCTCGCGCTGCTGCGCGTGGGCGGAAGCGGCGGCAAAAACAAGCAATGCCGCCGCCAGTGCTCGGCGCATCTCCACCGCGGTCATTTTCCAACTGTACAGGTTGCACATATGGTCACGGTAGCAGGGGACCATTCGGCCCGGCAACGAACCGGTCCGGGCGGCCGTGACATGGGAAAGCTGCCCTGGACGATTGCACGGCACGGGGCCGACCTGGTCCGGAAAGCTGTTCTGAGGGTCAACACTTCCGGGTATGCTGTCGCGGCCTTTTGGGGAGGCTTCATGATTAGTTCTCGGGACGATGCTGACCTGCACGGCGCTGGGCCGTAATGCGGCGGGTCAGGCGGTACCGAAGATCGAGGCGCCGCTGGTCGACAAGCTGGTCATCCGCGTCGTCGTCGACGGCGCGCACGATATTTTTATTCCCGAACAAAAGATTCCCGGAGTGGGCGTGCAGCCGACCCGGCTGCAGGCGGGCGGCAAGTATCGCCGGACCCTGCAGAGTGAATGGGGTCTGGCGCTGCATCTGATCTCGGACAAGGGCAGCGAGCGCAAGCAGTTCCTGCTCGACTACGCTTACACGCCGGATGTGCTGAACAACAATATCGAGTTGATGGGCGTCGACCTTGGCGCCATCGACGCCATGATCCTGAGCCACGGCCATCTCGATCATTGGGGCGGCCTGTTCGGCTTCCTCGAGGCGAACCGGGCCAAGATGAAGGCTGACCTGCCGTTCTATCTCGGCGGCGAGGACGCCTTCTGCCGCCGCGTGGCGCGTATGCCCGACGGCAGCTTCTCGCCGTTCGGGACGCTGAGCCGCAAGGACCTGGAAGCGGCCAAGCTCAAGGTGGTGGAATCGGAAGCGCCAGTGATTATCGGCGGCCATGCCTTCACCACGGGTATCGTGCCGCGCAAGAGTATCGAGCGGGTCCTCCCCAATTCCTTGGTCGAGTTTGGCATCAAGGACGGGGCAGGCTGCAACACCACCCGCTACGGGGACCATCACTTCACGGAGGCGGAGCTCTCAGGCCAGCCGCAGCCCGACCAGCATCTGCACGAGCACGGCACCTGCTTCAACGTGAAGGGCCGCGGGCTGGTGGTGATCACGAGCTGCGGCCATGGCGGTATCATCAACACGGTTCGCCGGGCCAAGGAAATCACCGGTATCGACAAGGTGTACGCCCTCATGGGCGGCTTTCACCTGGCGCCGGCGCCGCCGGACTATCTCGCCAAGGTGATGGCCGAACTCAAGGCGCTGGATATCGAGCACATCTTTCCGATGCACTGCAGCGGCTCGAATTTCGTCGATCTCGCAAAGAAGGAGATGCCCGGGGCTCTGGTGCTTTGCACCACCGGCAGCCAGTTCACATTTGCAGCCTAGCTTCGACCGCTGCCCGGTTGGCGCCCCTACCATCCTGCCATTGTCGGCCTCTAACCTCCGACTCGAAGGAGAAAATCATGCGTTTTGCGATTCTCGTCACCGCCTCATTGCTCTTAACCGGCCCCGCACTGGCTCAGGACAAAGCAACCATAGAAAAGCTGAACGCCGCCTTTGTGGCCGCGTTCAACAAGGGTGACTTTGCAGCGGTGGGGAGCATGTACACCGAGGACGCATATCTTCTGCCACCCGGAAGTGCGATGGCCAAAGGCCGCAGCAATGTTCAGGCCTTTTGGACCAAAGCCGGCGAAGCGATTGGCGACGTCAAGCTCACCACGGTGGATGTGAAGCCGCTTGGAGGCGATGCCGCACGCGAGATCGGAACCTTCGCGCTGACGACCAAGGGCGCTCAGCCGCAGAACCTCACCGGCAAATACGTGGTGGTTTGGCAGAAGGTTGGAAGCGATTGGAAGCTTGCCACCGATATATGGAACTCCGACAAGTAGGCTTTGGCCTCCCCGCATTGATTGGGAAACAGGAGAGAACGCGCAATGGCGGCGTATCTGATGGTCCAGATGACGGTGAGCAATCCGGAACAATATCAAGTCTACGGCAAGGCGGTCGTGCCTCTGATAGCGAAGCATGGTGGCAAGTTCATCGTACGGGGCGGCGCAGTCGAGGCGCTCGAAGGTCGGCACGATGGGCGGCGGATGGTGGCGTTCGAGTTTCCGTCCATGGAAGCACTCAAGGCTTTCTGGAACTCTCCGGAATACGTTCCCGTGAAGAAGCTTCGCGAAGGTGCGGCCGTGCTCGACGTCTGGGCAATCGAGGGTGCCTAGGGGAAGCGCCGGATGGCGGTCCGCTGCGGTCGCGCGGACCTCACCGGCGCCAGGGGCGCGGGTCCTGCTTCATTGCCATCAGTGAATCACCATCTGCTGTTGCGTTGGATTTTCGCGTTTTATCCAATCGGGCCACAGCAACGATGGCCATTGGGCCTTCGACCAAGCCAGGTGCAGAATTGACAACCATTGCCGGAGTTCGCTCGCCTTGAAGCGCACGCTGGCCGACTCGCCCTGCCGTCCACGAAATGTCAGACCAATATGACCTTCTGTAGGCTGAAAATCGACGGCCTGCATGAGCCATGCTGAGCTGTCGGCATGCGGGGTGACCGGCGGTTGCGGTTTTAACGCAGCAACTGCTGCTTCCTGGGCGAAGCTTTGCATTACACGCCCCTCAACGGCTGAGGCAGCAACGGAAGGCGATGCCTGTTTTGCCAACCATTGTAACAGCGCCGGAACAACACGACTGGCCATGCGGTTGGTCATCCAGATCACGATTGACTGGGCATCGTCCAATTCGCCAACAATCCGGATGCGGTCCTCGCTGGCCACATATTCCGTCGACAGGCGTTTGAATCTGGCAGCCATGATTGCACTCTCTTATTTTACAGCGGCGTGCACCAGCCATTGCTCGCGCAATGTGCGCAGCAAACGGCCACTCTGGAGTGTCCCAGATTCGGCAGGGGATACGGTCGAGCTTGATCAAATCGCCGTCGTCCACCGTCTGCGCCTCGGCCGAGCTGAGGCGCGATGGGCCGAGAGTAGCGAGAGGCACGCCCGTCAAAATCCGGCGTTTTCTATGAGGCCCGATGGTCGAGCGGATCTATGTCGTGCAGCCGGACGACCTGAAGCTGCCGGTGCGGCTCTACACGGCGTATCAGCAATCGAAGGGCTGGCGGTCGCCGACCGTGGCCGAGACCCTCGAGGAAGCGCTGCAACACCTGCAGGTCACGCGCGCCGGCTTCCGGCCTGTGAGCCTGCCCGTTACTGCTCGCGAGGAGCCCGCGTAGCGCGAGCGCCTTCGCTGCCGACCCGAGACCGGGCGCGCGCCGTCGCCACTTGGCCCTCCTGCTCGAGCACCAGACTGTGCACCGGAACGCCGCCGGTGTTCAGCCAGCCATGCATCTTGGCGTAGTAGATCGCATCGTGGAGTTGGTCCGCCGGCTTCTTCAGCCGATAGGCGACAGTGTCCACGCTGACCCACCAGCGGGGACGAGCGCTGGTTTCCTTTTGCAACGCCTTGCAAAGATCGAGCGCGGACGTCTCGAGGGCGGGGCGGCTTGCCATGCGCAAAAGGATGCGGCGCAAATGTGCGGAGAAAGCGGCGAATGCATGCACAGCGGATGCAGGGCCGTCGGTCACCGCGGCCGGACAAGCGTAACCGGCGCCCGAGGACACACGGACGCCGGCCGCAAGCAGCTGAACTTCTAGACAATGGCGGCCAGCGCGATCGACCCCCCAGGAAAGGCCCAGAGTGGTCGATCGAAACCGGCTCGCTTTTGAGAACGCGAAACTGGATCGCGTCTCGCCGTCGGCGCGCCTCAGGCCTTGAGGTTGACCGCCGCGTCCTTGCCGCGATCCTGCTGGACGTCGTAGGTGATCTTCTGGCCCTCGTTCAGGCCATTGAGGCCCGCGCGTTCGACAGCGCTGATATGGACGAACACGTCCTTGCCGCCGCCGTCCGGTTGAATGAAGCCGAAACCTTTGGTGGCGTTGAACCACTTAACAGTACCTGTAGCCATGATCTGTATCCTGGAGAAGAGAGTTGAACGGTGTGCGATGGGCGCGCCGCCGACAGTGCCCGCGCCACCTGTCTGAGTCCACACTTTCAGTCCGATTGCGACCCGCAGTGGCCGTGTGGAAAGAGTGGCACGGGGCCTGTCGGAGTACGCATAGGCTACGCGACCTCTTTAAGCAAGCTAGCTGCGTTGCGGCGCCGGCAGCATTTGTGACCGGAGCACGGTCAGGCGGTCGAGGATCGCGTCGGCCGTCTCGGCGTCGAAATCGAGGTGGATGCGCAGGGGTTCCAGCATGCCGTCGACCGACAGCAGCGGCACCTCCATGCGGACCTGCCGGCGGTCCGGCGACAGCGTCCACATCTGGTCCGCAGGAGCGTAGATCGATTTCTCGTCGTCGCTCATGGTTTCTCCTCAGCCCCCTCGCGGGCGGCTCCTGTGGGCGGCCGCCGCAGGCCGCTGCCCCCGAGCGGCAAACCGGCCGCAATCAGGTCTTTTGCTCGGGATCGACCTCGACCGGCGGCAGCGCGGTACCGGCTTCGGCCTTGGCGCGCTCCCGGGCCTCCTTCTTCGCGGCGGCCTTTTCGGCATTCTTGATCGCCTTGAGGCGGTCGCGCTCGCGACGTTCGAATTCATAGTTCGGCTTGCGTGCCATGGGCTTGGCCTCTTGGTTGTCCGCCGGCCGTCTTCACGCGACGACGATGACGATGAGCACCATGATTACCCCATCCGCACGTGTCGCGCGACGGCTCAGAATTTGGCGACCCGATGCGGCGCCTGAACTCGTCACGCCGGGCTGTTCGATCAGCTCGGCAGCTCGAAGCGCACGCCGGCGCGCGCCAGGCCGCCGCCGAGGCCAGCGGCCGCGCCGTCGGCCCGCCAGCAGGCGGCGCCCGTCATGCCGCCGTCGGCGTGGAACTGGATGCCGTTCATGCCGCCTGCCACCGTCGGCATGACCTGCACGGTGTGGCCGCGCACGCGCAGGCCCTGGCGCACCTCTTCGGGGAAGCCGTGCTCGACCTCGAGGAACGGGCCCTCGGTCCACAGGCGCGGCGCCTCGACCGCCTCCTGCAGCGCCATGCCGTGGTCGATCAGGTTGATCAGCGCCTGCAGGGCGGACGGAAAGATCTTGCGGCCGCCCGGCAGGCCCAGCGCATAGGCTACGCGCCCCTCGCGCAACGCCATCACCGGCGACATCGAGGTGGTGACTCGCTTGCCCGGCGCGATCGACAGCGCATTGCCCGGCCGCGGGTCGAAGTTCGACATGTAGTCGTTGGGGATCATGCCGATGCCCGGCACGATGAAGCGCGCGCCGAACAGGCTGTTGAGGGTCTGCGTGGTGGTGACGACGTTGCCCTTGCCGTCGGCCACGGTGAGATGGGTGGTGTCGGCGCCTTCCCTGGCCAGCAAGCCGCCCGTCCATTGTCTGGCCCGGGCGAGGTCGATGCCGGCGCGGCGCTGGTCGGCATAAGCCTTCGAGGTGATGCGCTCGACCGGCACCTTGACGAAGGCCGGGTCGCCGCTCGCTTCGGAGCGATCGGCGAAGGCGATCTTCAGCACCTCGGCCAGCAGATGCAGCGTCTCCACGGTGCCGAAGCCGAGCTTCGCGAGATCATAGCCTTCGAGGATATTCAGCATCTGGGTGATGTGCACGCCCGACGCGGCGGGCGGCGGCGGGCCGACGATCTCCCAGCCGCGATAATGGCCGCGGATCGGCGCACGCTCGGCCACGCGGTAGTCGGTGAGGTCCTTGGCGGCGAGGAAGGCGCCGCTGCGCTCCATGCATTCGACCAGCAAGTCGCCCAGCGGGCCGCCATGCAGGGCCTGCGCGCCGTCTTTGGCGATCAGGCCGAGCGCCTCGCCATAGTCGGCTTGCACCAGCCGCTCGCCCGGCTTGAGCGGCGTGCCGTCGGGCACCAGGCGGTCGGCCGCGAAGGGATCCCGGACCAGGTCGGCGGCCGCGCTGTCGATGCAGTCCGACAGGTACGGCGTCACCGCAAAGCCGCGCGTGGCGTGGCGGATGGCAGGCTGCATCACGTCGGAGAGCGCCATCGTGCCGTAGCGGCGCAAGGCGTGGCACCAGGCGAGCAGCGAGCCCGGCGTGGCGACCGCCTTGGGTCCGAGTTGGTTCTCGCGCCGCTCGACGTCGTAGACCTGCGGCGGCGTGCCCGCGATCGGCCGGAACATGGTCGGATGGCCGGCCAGCGGCACCGCGCTCATGCCGTCGATGATGGTGTGGCGGCCGTCGGCCGAGCGAATATGGCAGGTCGTGCCGCCGATCAGGCCGACCATCATGGGCTCGACCACGGTCAGGCAGAACTGGGCGGCGACCGCCGAGTCGATCGCATTGCCGCCGGCCGCCAGCATCTCCAAGCCTGCCGCCGAGGCCAGCGGATGGTTGGTCACCACCATGCCGTTGCGGCTATGCGCCGGCTGCTTCTCGCACTCGAAGACCGTGCCGGCCCGCTGCCGCCAAGCCGAGTTGCTCATGGTGCTCCCCCCGAAATCGCGTCAATGCGTCGCGGCGCAGTTTGTGTGTAACCCAGAACCCGCACGGGGCGTTCGGATTGCATGGTGATCAACTGGCCGGCCTGTTCCGCTCCCGCTCTCGATCGCGAGGAGCAGCTCGAATCCGACAAGCTGGAATTGAAGGCGCAAATTCGCACGGCGCTTGCTGATTTGGCGGCGCGGCACGGCATCGCCGAGGGCGAGGTCGACCACGTGATGTGGGCGTATATCGACCAAGCGGTGCGCGACCTCACCTTCGTGCACGAGCACGAGCCCGCGTCGGCGCGGGACAAGGACGCCGCCATTGTCGCTTTCGGGCGGCCCCGACCCTTCAATTCCTGACCCCGCATCGCAGGGTGATCAGCGCGGCGCCGCCGCGGCTGTTGAAGCGCACTGTCGGCGGTGACACGCCGAGGCCCGGCGAGGTGTAGCCGATCATTTCACCTTGTCGCCAAACCCCTGCCGCGGCGTGGCGGCAGCGCACCAGTTGGGTGAAGACGATCCGCCCGCCCGGCAGGCAGATCTGGCCGCCATGGGTGTGGCCGCAGAGATAGAGCCCGACGCCCGCCGCGGCCGCGTGGTCGGCCATCTCGCCCGAGTGCACCAGCGCGATCCGGAAACCGTCGTGCCGCTCTTCCAGTGCGGCGCGCGCGGCCGGGACGTAGAAGTTGTGAACATCGTCGAGGCCGGTGACGCGCACCGACTGGCCCTCGCGCTGGACAGTCACCGAGCGGTTGACCAGCGTCTCGACGCCGAGCCGCTCGAGCGCCTCCACCATCTCGACCGGATCGTGATTGCCCAGCACCGCGAGCCGCGGTCCGCGCACGCGCACGCCGTTCAGGACACGCGCCAAGGGCTCGACCGACAGGGTGAGCGCATGGCGCCGCAAGCCGTGCACGTCGCCGGTCAGGGCGAGCAGGTCGACCTCGAGCCCGTCGAGCAGCGGCGCGGCGGCATCGGCCACGGCCGGCAGGATGTCGAGATGGGTGTCGCTCAAATGAAGGATGCGATAGCCGTCGAAGGCGGGCGGCAGACCGGCCAACGTGAACTCGAGCTCGGTCAGTTGGAGGTCGAGGGCGTTGCGCAGGCCTCGGCGATGCCACGGTGTCAGCCGCAACATCCGGCCGAGCAGCGCAAGCAGCAGCGAAAACACGCCGTGATGCCAGCGCGGCCGCGGACCGTCCGGACCGCTCCAGGACCGGCTGGCAGCGATCGCGCGCCGGCGGGCCGCCCATTCTTCCGCGCTGCCGCGGATCTGCTCGCCATCCATGTCCGGCGACAGGTAGCGTGAATCACCGAGCCCCGCAGCCGGGGATTGGAGCCTCGCGGTCGCAGCGCTAGACTTCACCGACCCATCGGGGAGCGCTCCATGACCTTCACTCTGTCCCGTCGCTTCTTCCTGACCTCGAGCGCGGCCATCCTTGCCGGTCCCGCTTTCGCCGCCGACAAGATCAAGCCCGACGCCAAGAGCGCACTGCTGGTGGTCGACGTGCAGAATTGCTTCGTCGACGGCGGCACCCTGCCGGTGAAA
>VBAF01000096.1:0-4218 GCA_005884705.1 Alphaproteobacteria bacterium | reverse complement strand
GGCCTTCGAGACCATCGTCGTGACCCAGGACTGGCACACGCCGGGCCACGCCTCCTTCGCCAGCAGCCATGCCGGCAAGAAGCCGTTCGAGACCACGCAGCTCGCCTACGGCACGCAGGTGCTGTGGCCGGATCACTGCGTGCAGGGCAGCGAGGACGCCGCACTGCTCAAGGACCTCAAGCTGCCGACGGCGCAGCTCATCATCCGCAAGGGCTTCCATAAGGATGTCGACAGCTACTCGACGTTCGAGGAGGCCGACCGCAAGACCTCGACCGGCCTTGGCCCCTACCTGAAGGCACGTGGCGTCGACACGGTGTTCCTGACCGGGCTCGCCACCGACTTCTGCGTTCTTTGGAGCGCCGTCGATGCCCGCAAGCTGGGTTTCACGACCTACGTGATCGAGGACGCCACGCGCGCGATCGACCTCAATGGCTCGCTCGCCGCAGCCTGGAAGCAGATGACCGAAGCCGGCGTGAAGCGCATCCAGTCGGGTGACATTCAAGTCGCCTGAGCGTTCAGGCTGACGGGAAAGTGCAACACACCTAGGCGATGTCGCGATATATGGACGATACAAATTCGTCATCACCTATTAATCGCACCAAAGATGTGGCAATTGCACTCGGGCTGCCCTGAAGAGTCCGCAGCCAGCCGACCAATTGGACAATTTATTATTTGTTTATAATTTCTTATGGCGCACGAGCGACCGGCAATCCGGTTACGTTTAACGCACATCTGGACACCTTGACCCCAAGAATTCGCTGGCGTTCCGAGTAATTTGCGCATATTACTGAACCCGAAGTGCAGACATATATGGGGTGTGACTGTATTGCGAGGGGGAAGGCGGCGAGACGGTTGGGGCCGGATCGCCGAGTTTGTGGGGAAGGGTGTGGGATGCGCCATATCATTGTCGCGACAACGATGCTGGCGGGCGCTCTGGTGGTCACTTTCGCGGCCGCCAGCGTCCTTCAGGGCGTCGCCGTGGCCAGTGGTCGGACGAACAACGAGTCGTACGTCATCGTCGAGGCGGCCAAGTCCGCCCCGATGAAGGCCGCGAGTATCAAGGAGCGCCTCACGTCGCAGTTCCGCGAGCGGAGCCTCCAGACAGCGGCGCAAGTCGGCCTTTAGGCCGCTCTCGGGCGGGAATTGGGGCCCCCCGAAGCGACTTTGACAGGCTGAGCAAGAGCGTTCCGGGCGAGAGTCCGGAACGCTTTTTGCTGTCCGGGCCCATGATGCGCCAAGAGCGCGGCGTGACCTTGTGTTAGCTTTCCCGGCCAACACGAGGAAACCATGACCGTCACCGTCACCAAGGCGCCCCGCAAGCTGGGCGGCTCGAGTCTCAGCGTCTTTCCCGTCGGCCTTGGCTGCATGTCGCTGTCGGGTACCTACGGCAAGAGCGACGACGCCGAGGCGATCAAGGTGGTTCACCACGCCCTCGAGCGCGGCGTGAACTTCCTCGACAGCTCCGACATGTACGGCTGGGGCCACAACGAGAGCCTGCTCGGCAAGGCGCTGGCCGGCCGGCGCGACAAGGCCGTGCTGGCGACCAAGTTCGGCCAGACCCAGCAGCCCGGCGGTGCCAACGGCGTCAACGGCCGGCCCGAGTACGTCAAGCAGGCCTGCGAGGCGAGCCTCGAGCGGCTCGGCGTCGACGTGATCGACCTCTACTACCAGCACCGCGTCGATCCCTCGGTGCCGATCGAGGATACGGTCGGCGCGATGAGCGAGCTGGTGAAGGCCGGCAAGGTCAAGGCGATCGGCCTCTGCGAGGCCAAGCCCGACACCATCCGCCGCGCCCACAAGACCTATCCGCTGGCGGCGGTGCAGAGCGAATACTCGCTGCTCTACCGCCAGCACGCCGAGGAGACGCTGCAGACCACCCGCGCGCTCGGCATTTCCTATGTCGCCTACTCGCCGCTCGGACGCAGCCTTTTGACCGGCGCGGTGAAGTCGGTTGCCGACATCCCCGAGGGCGACGGCCGCGGCCGTCATCCGCGCTTCGCCGCCGACAACCTCGCGCGCAACCTCCAGCTCGTCGCCGCGATCGAGGCGCTCGCCAAGGCCAAGCACTGCACGCCGGGCGAGGTGGCGCTCGCCTGGCTGCTGGCGCAGGGTACCGACATCGTGCCGATCCCCGGCACCAAGCGCTCCGCGCGCGTCGACGAGAATGCCGGTGCGGCTGACGTGGCACTCTCGGCCGACGATGTCGCGCGCCTGTCGGCGGCTCTGCCGCCCGGTGCGGCCGCAGGCGGACGCTATCCCGACGCCGGGATGAAGGCGGTCTATCTCTAGGTGACGGAAACCGGCTCCGGCGGCGGCCGCCGCCTCGCCACCATCCTGTTCGCCGATGTGGCCGGCTACAGCCGCCTGATGCGCGCCGACGAGGAGCGCACGTTCGGCGACCTGCGCGCGCTTCTTGCCGAACTGGTGGTGCCGGCGGTCGAGCGCTTCCACGGCCGCATCGTCAAGACCCTGGGCGACGGCGTGCTGGCCGAGTTCGGTAGCGCCGTCGAGGCGGTGCGCTGCGCCGTCGAGCTGCAGCGCGGCATGGCCGAGCGCAATGCCGGCCAGCCCGCCGACCGCCGGCAGAGCTTCCGCATCGGCCTCCACCTGGGCGACGTCATCGTCTCGGACCAGGACGTGTTCGGCGACACGGTGAACGTCGCCTCGCGGCTGCAGGCGCTGGCCGAGCCGGGTGCGATCGTGCTGTCGGCCAGCGTGCATGAGCAGGTGCGCGACAAGCTTTCCCTGCCGTTCCGCGATCTCGGCGCGCGGCCGCTGAAGAATATCGACCGGCCGGTCCGCGCCTATGCGCTCGATGACGGCGCTGCGCCACTGCGCGCCGGCCGCCGCCGCGGGCTCGCCGCCGGCATCGCCGCGGCGCTGCTCCTGATCGCGGCGGGTGGCGCGTTCTTCTTGCTTCATCGCGCCGAGGCGCCGTCCGGCGGCACGGCCGCCAGCCCCAGCACGCAGCCGGCTTTCTCGGTCGCCGTGCTGCTGTTCACCAACCAGAGCGGCGATGCCGAGCAGGACTACTTCGCCGAGGGGCTGACCGAGGACGTCACCCGCTCGCTGGGGCGCTTCCGGCCGCTCACCGTCATCGCCTATGGCGCGGTGCTGCCCTATCGCGGCAAGCAGCTGCCGCCGATGGAGATGGGCCGCGCGCTGAACGCCCGCTTCCTGGTCGGCGGCAGCGTGTGCCGCATCGGCGACCGCGTGCGGGTGACGGTGCAGCTCACCGATGCCGCCAACGGCACCCAGCTGTGGGCCGAGCAGTACGACGACCGGCTGACCGACATCTTCGAGGTCCAGGATCGCGTCGCCCGCCGGGTCGCCGGCACGCTGGCCACCAACCTGCAGCAGATCGCGCTGCAGCAGAGCCTGCGCAAGCCAACCGCCAATCTCGATGCCTACGACCTGCTGTTGCGTGCCCGCGCCCAGGCCAACGAAGGAACGCGCGCCGGCAACCGCATGGCGCGCGAGGCGCTGCAGAGGGTGGCGCGCATGGAACCGACCTATGCCGATGCGCAGGCCGAGCTTGCCGACGCCACGCTGCAGCGCGCGGTCTACGGCTGGTCGGAATTCGCCGACGAGGATGTCGATACGGCGATCGAACTGGCCAGCAAGGCGCTCGAGATCGACCGCGACTGCGTCCTGGCGCACAGCGTGCTCGCCCGCAGCTACACGATCCGTCAGCGCTACGATCTCGGGCTCGCCGAGTCCGAGCGCGCGCTGCAGATCAACCCGAGCGACGCCGACGTGCTGGCGACGCGCGCTGCCGTCCTGCTGTGGACCGGCGACGTCGCGGGCTCGATCGCCTCCGGCGAGCTGGCGATGCGGTTGAACGGCAATCTGGGACCCGAGGCTGCGTTCAATCTCGGCATCGCCTATCTGTTGAGCCGGCGCTTCGGCGATGCGGTGAAGCTGCTCGAGGCGGCGCGCATCCGCTTTCCCGCCTACCCGACGCTCGATTTCCCGCTCGCCGGCGCCTATGCCGAGCTCGGCCGCGACGCCGAGGCAGCGGAAGCGCTGGAGCAAGGCAAGCGCAAGAACCCCTATCTCGATCTCGCGGGCTTCGGCACGCGCTTCCAGGATCCGGCGCTCAAGCGCCGGCTCGACCAGACGTTGCGCAAGGCGGGCTTCAATTAGCGGCCGGCGGTTTCGACCGTTTTTACCGTTTTTGCCCAGCCCACCGTTTTTCGCCGGCCGAGCAGCGGCGAG
>VBAF01000556.1 GCA_005884705.1 Alphaproteobacteria bacterium | reverse complement strand
CGGAGAGCTTCCGCGCGCACATCGCCGCGAGCCGCCAGACCGGCCTGCCGTTGATCGTCCACACCCGCGATGCCGACCGGGAGACCGGCGACATGCTGGAAGAGGAATATGGGAAGGGCGCCTTCCCCGGCCTGATCCATTGCTTCAGCTCCGGCCCCGAGGTCGCGCGGCGCGCCCTGGAGCTCGGCCTGTTCATCTCGATCTCGGGCATCGTCACTTTCAAGGCGGCCGAAGCCTTGCGCGTGATCGTGCGCGACATCCCGCTCGACCGGCTGCTGGTCGAGACCGATGCGCCTTACCTCGCGCCGGTGCCCAAACGCGGCAAGACCAACGAGCCCGCCTTCGTCGCCCATACCGCCGCCAAAGTGGCGGAGCTCAAGGGCGTCAGCATCGCCGAACCGCCACGACGACCAACTTCTTCAGGCTCTTCAGCAAGGCGCAACGCGCCCCGGTGGAGCGTTCGGCGTGCGCGTGACCATCCTCGGCTGCGGCACGTCGGGAGGCGTGCCACGGCTCGGCGGCAAGGACGGGATGGGGGAGTGGGGTGCGGCCGATTCTTCAGACCCGCGCAACCGCCGCACGCGCTGTTCCATCCTGGTCGAGGACCGGGACAAGACGGTGCTGGTCGACACCTCGCCCGACGTCCGGGCCCAGCTTCTGGCCGCGAAGGCCCAAACCGTCGATGCGGTGATCTGGAGCCACGAGCATGCCGATCAGGTGCACGGCATCGACGATCTGCGGCCCTACACCTTCCGCCGTGGCGCCATCGAGGCCTGGGCCGACGCCCGGACGCTGGCGATCCTGCGGCAGCGCTTCGGCTATGTCTTCGAATCGGGCGGCGACGGCCTCTACCATGCCCTCTACGACGTGCGGGAGTTCGACGGCCCCTTCACCGCCGCCGGCGCGATCGCCGTGACGCCGATCCCGCTCGACCACGGCATCGCGCCGTCGCTCGGCTTCCGCTTCGGCGACGTCCTCTATGTCAACGATGTGGTGCGAGTGCCGGAGCAGGCGTTCGCGCTGATGCGCGATGCCGATGCCCTGATCGTCGACGCCATGCGCTATCGCCCGCATCCGACGCACGCCCATCTCGAACTGGCCCTGGAATGGATCGAGCGAATCGCCCCCAGGCGCGCCTTTCTCACCAATCTCCACGTCGACATGGACTATGCTGAGCTCGACCGGCGCACGCCGACGCACGTCCATCCTTGTCACGATGGCCTCGTTATCGAGGCCTAACTTCAATGAGTTAGGGTTGAACGCTCATCTGCCATCTCAAGGAAGACAAAAGGAGTCCGGACGCCGTCCGTTCCTGTTGGGCGCGCTGATGCTGGCCTGCGCGCCGATTGCGGCCCGCGCCGATGCCGATCTCGCCCCCGGCGGCATGACCTTCCGGGACTTTGCGATTGCCGACAACGGCTCGAGCTTCAACAGGATCGACCCGATGATCGGCAGTGGCGCCCAGCCGACGCAATCGCGGATCCTGACCATCGACAATGCCGGCGGCTTCGCGCGCATCCGCTTCGATTCGATCCGTACCGAGGTGGCGATGCCGCTGGGCTGGCAGGCCCAGGAAGATTGGGAGCGCGGCGTCGGCTTCAGCGCCGACAAGCGCTACCGGATGCTCGTCTGGCGCGTCGATTTCGCCTTCGAGGGCGTCAGCGACGCCGAGCACTATGCGGCGACCAAGGCCGGCACCATCCAGGCCCGCAAGCGGGGCTCGCGCGCCGAGGCGCGCAAGCTGGCCGACGGGAGCTTCCTGATCGTCTACCAGAGCGTGCCGGGCGAAGGCGAAGTCCGCGCCGTCTTCGACCTCGTCGTGCCGCGGCCGGGCAAGCCGAAGGAGGGCGTGCTCATGACTTTGGGCGTGCCGATGACCGATATCGAGCGCGGCCTGAAGCTGATGGCGTTGTTAAAGCAGAAACTACGTGTGGAGTGGTAATGCACAGTTTTCCCTTATCTAATACATATTTGTCATAATATATATTATACGATAATGAGCACACCAAAACCCTCCGCCGAGGCGCTTCCCAAGGAACCGCTCGCCCGACTGCTGGCGGTCATGGCGTGGCTGCGCGACCGCCAGCACGGCTGCCCGTGGGACATCGACCAGACCTTCAAGACGATCGCGCCATACACCATCGAGGAAGCCTACGAGGTCGCCGACGCCATCGAGCGCGACGACCTGCCGGCGCTCAAGGAGGAGCTCGGCGATCTGCTGCTGCAGGTCGTCTATCACTCCCAGATGGCGAGCGAGGCCGGCGCATTCCGATTCGAGGACGTGGCGGCGGCGATCGCCCCGCCATCCGCACGTCTTCGGCGACCTCAAGATCGCCGATGCCGATGCCCAGACAATCTCGTGGGAAGCCCGCAAGGCGGCGGAGCGCGCCAAGAAAGGCGTCGAGCCGTCGGCCGGTGCCCTCGACGGGGTGGCGCGCGCCCTCCCCGCGCTGCTGCGCGCCGAAAAAATCCAGAAGCGCGCCGCCCGGGTCGGCTTCGACTGGAAGACCATCGGCCCGGTGATCGACAAGATAGAGGAGGAGCTTGGCGAGCTGCGAAGCGAGATCGAGGCCGGCAAGACCGATCAGGCACGCATCACCGACGAGCTCGGAGACGTGTTGTTCGCGGTCGCCAACCTCGCCCGGCACTGCAAAGTCGATCCGGAAGCCGCCCTGCGCTCGACCAACGATAAATTCGAGAAGCGCTTCCGCTATGTCGAGCAGCAGCTCGCAGCCCGGGGCAAGAAGCCCACCGACGCCACGCTCGAGGAGATGGAAGCGCTCTGGCAGGAGGCCAAGACGCTGTCCTGACCGTTCAACGCAAGAAGGGCCGGAGCTGGTCGATGCGGGCCTCTCGAGAGCCGTTCACCTCCACGAGCTGCGGCCCCTGCCCGCACAGTAGATCGTAGAGCCCGTCGCGGTAGAGGCGCTTGAACTCGCGATCCACGGCCCGGCGGTATTCCTTGTCGATCGGGCGGATGCCGTCATCCTCGAGATGCATCGGATGCTCGCGGGACATCGGCACGAACACCACAAGATCGAGGAATTTGAGCGAATCGCGCACCGGCCGGACGAGCGATTCGACGAAAGCCATGTCCAGGTCGGTTTGCCGATGGTGTGCGGTGTAGATCGAATAGGCGATGTAATCGACCGGGCAGCGGTCGAAGATCACGTGGTCCTGGCTCGAGCGGTACTGCTGCACGCGGCTGACGCTGTAGAAGCATTGAATGCCGTTGCAGTAGCGCGTCGAGTCCCTGCCGAATTTGATCGGATAGACGTCGCGCAGCGCGCGATACGGTTCTTCCTCGTGGATGAACTCGCCGAATTGGCTGTGGATGTCCGCGACCAACGTGCTCTTGCCCACTGAATGGGTGCCGGACACGGCGATGCGCATGATCTACCTCGGCGTGAGGGACAGCAGCGGCACCTCGACCATCTCGAACACCGCCCTCGCCTCGGTCACGACTCCGGGCGACGCCGCCGAGATGATGCCGCCGTCGATCGGGCCTTCGGGCCGGTACGGCTCGCCGTTGAACCGCACGGCGCTGCCGCCCGCCTCGCGCAGCATTAGCGCGCCGGCGGCGTGGTCCCACGGCTTGGTGCGGCGGTAGAGATTGAAGTCGTAGGTACCCGCCAGGATCTCGATATACTCGCGGCCGGCGCAGTTGAGCGTCGACAGCGGGCCCAGCCGGCGACGCTGCGCCGGCGCCAACTGCTTGTCGAATGCCTTGCGGACCTTGTATCCGATCAGCCCCTTCGGGGGTCGCTTGGGCTGTTCGCGCTTGATCGGCACGCCATCGAGCGTGACGCCCCGCCCCTTCACGGCCGCCGCCATGCGGTCGTTCGGCACGTCGAGGATCCAGCCGCCGACGGTCTCGCGATCCTCGATGAGACAGACGATCATCGCGAACAGGTCGCGGCCCTTCGAGAAATTGGACGTGCCGTCGAGCGGATCGACCACCCAGCAGCGCTCGCCCGGCCGCGCGATCAGCTCGACCAGGCCGGGATCCTTCTCGACCGCCTCCTCGCCCACCACCGGCACGCCGGGCAGAATCCGGGCAAGCCCGACGGCGAGCCGTTGCTCGGAGGCAATGTCGGCCACGGTAACCACGTCGCCCGGCCGCTTCTCGCGGATGTCGCCTTCGGCGAGATTGCGAAACCGCGGCACCAGCTCGCCGGCCGCCGTCTCGCGCATCAGCTCGGCGACCCGCTGCGAATCGCCGTCGCTCAGCATGATCAGCCGACGATGCCGAACAGATCCTCTTCCTTCAGGATGACGTGGTCGACACCATCGAGCTTGACCTCGGTGCCGGACCACTTGCCGTAGATCACCTTGTCGCCGACCTTGACGCCCATCGGCTGTAGCCGGCCGTCCTCGAGGCGCTTGCCGCCGCCGACCGCGATGACCTCGCCCTGCATCGGCTTCTCCTGGGCGGTGTCGGGAATGATGATGCCGGACTTGGTCTTGGTCTCGGCGGTCATCGGCTTGTCATGGTGTTTCCTCTGTCCTGGGACTGGCGCCGCTTATAGGAAGCGGGCCTGCCGGGTGTCAACGCGCAAGCCTGCGCTCGAACTGGGCGGTCGCCGCGGCGTCGAGCGCCACCATCAGACGGGCAACCTCGCCCTCGTCCTGCCGGCTGCGCACGTCGCCATGACGATAGAGCCAGGCGATGGTGGCGCCGTCGCTGAGCGGCACCGTGACCTCTCGCGCCGCGGACTGCCCGCCCAGCCTGTCCTCGATCGCCTGCAGGAGCTGGTCGACGCCCTCCCCGCTCAGCGCCGAAACCGGGAACTGGCGCGTGCGCTCGGGCCCAACCGAGGTTCGCACCTGCAGGATGCGGCGTTGATCGAGAGGCAACTCGTCGATCTTGTTCAG
>VBAF01000555.1 GCA_005884705.1 Alphaproteobacteria bacterium | reverse complement strand
GTCTCGCGCGCCGCGCTGGCGCTCTACCGCGCGCACCGGCCGGACAAGCCGGTTGTCGCCGTGATCTACACCCACAGCCACATCGACCATTACGGCGGCGTGCGCGGCGTGATCGACGAAGCCGAGGTGAAGGCGGGCAAGGTGACGGTGATCGCGCCGGCCGGCTTCATGGAGGCGATCGCCGGCGAGAACGTGCTGGCCGGCCCGCCGATGGCGCGGCGCGCGCAGTTCCAGTTCGGCACCCTGCTGCCGCGCGGCGCGCGCGGCCAGATCGATGCCGGCCTCGGCAAGTCGGTGGCGCGCGGCACGCCCGGGCTGATCGCCCCGACCATGAGCATCGCCCGGCCGGTCGAGACACACCTGATCGACGGGCTGGAGATCGTCTTCCAGCTCGCGCCGGAGACCGAGGCGCCGGCCGAGATGCACATGTTCTATCCCGAGCTCGGCGTGCTCAACATGGCGGAGAACGCCTGTCCGCTGCTGCACAACTTCATCCCGCTGCGCGGCGCCGTGGCGCGCGACCCGCGGATCTGGGCCAAGTACATCGCCGACGCGATCGCAATGTACGCGCCCCGCGCCGAGGTGCTGATCGGCCAGCATCACTGGCCGACCTGGGGCCGCGCCGCCGTGCTCGACCGGCTCGAGACGCAGCGCGACCTCTACAAGCACATCCACGACCAGACGCTGCGCTACATGAACAAGGGCTGGCGGCCGGCCGAGATCGCCGAGGTGGTCGAGCTGCCGCCGGGACTGGCCGAGCGCTGGTCGGTGCGCGGCTACTACGGCACGGTCAGCCACAACGTGAAGGCGGTCTATCAGCGGTATCTCAGCTGGTACGACGGCAATCCGTGCATGCTCCATCCGTTGCCGCCCGCGCCGGCGGCGCGCAAATTCGTCGAGTACATGGGCGGCGCCGAGGCGGTGATCGCCCGCGCCAAGGCCGACTTCGCCCGGGGCGAGTTCCGCTGGGTCGCGCAGGTCATGAAGGAGGTGGTCTACGCCGAGCCGGCCAATGTCGCGGCCCGCGCGCTGTGCGCCGATGCGCTGGAGCAGATGGGCTACCAGGCCGAGTCGGCGACCTGGCGCAACGCCTTCCTCTACGGCGCGCAGGAGCTGCGGCACGGCGTGTTCAAGATGCCGGCGCGCGGCACGATTTCGGCCGACACCTTGGCGGGACTGTCGACCGACATCTTCTTCGACCTGCTGGCGGTCCGGCTCGATCCGGCCAAGGCGGCGGGCCAGGCGATGGTCATCAACTGGCATTTCACCGATCGCGACGAGAGGCTCGCGCTGACGCTCAGCCGCTGCACGCTCAGCCATCGGCCGGGCGAACGGTCCGATGCGGCCGCCTCGATCACCACGACCCGCGCGACGCTCGATGCGGTGATCCTCGGCCGAACGAAAATCGCCGACGCGCTGGCGTCGGGCGCGATCCGGATCGACGGCGACGGCGCGCGGCTCGCCGCGTTGTTCGGCATGCTCGATCAGCCGAGCGGGCTGATGTTCGACGTCCTGACGCCGGGCGAGGGCCGTTAGCGCTTGACAGGCGACGGGGCAATCCGTGTGATGCGTTCAACCAAAAAAGCCAAACCGGCGCCGTCTCAGGGAGGACAATATGTCCAAGGGCATAGTGCGGCTGGCGTTCGCGTTGTTTGCGTGCTTCGGCCTCGCCCTGTCGGCGCAGGCGCAGCAGAAGAAGATCAAGATCGGCGTGATCTACGACCTCACGGGGCCGTTCGCGGGAGCGGGCTCGGAGCTGCAGTACATCGGCGCCAAGATCATGATGGACTATTTCATCAAGCAGGGCGGCGTCGAAGGCTACCAGATCGAGCCGGTCTACGCCGATTCCCAGAGCAAGCCCGACGTCGCGATCAACGAGGCCACGCGCCTGATCGAAAAAGAGAACGTCGACATGCTGCTCGGCTTCTACTCCTCGGCCCAGTGCGTGCCGGTCGCCGCCAAGGTCGAGCAGTTCAAGAAGTTCATGTGGATCACGACCTGCATCTCCTCGGCGGTGCTCGAGAACCGCAATCTCAAATACGTCTTCCGCGCCCAGCCGAGCGGCCAGCAGTTCGGCCAGATGACCATGGACTTCATCCAGCAGAACTCGAAGGACAAGTTCGGCAAGGAGCCCAAGGATCTGCGCGTCGCCATCATCCATGAGGACGGCGCCTACGGCGTCGACGTCAGCCGCGGCAACGAGGCCGGCGCCAAGAAGGCGGGCTTCAACCTCGTGCTCAAGGAGGGCTATTCGGCGACCGCGCCCGACCTGTCGGCGCTGGTATCTTCCACACCGGCTACAACCCCGACATCACCCTGTTCTTCCGCCAGGCGCGCGAGCAGGGGCTCAAGGTCGGCGCGATCGTCGGCCACGGCGCGGGCTACGGCGTCTACGAGAAGCTCAAGGAAGGCATGGGGCCCGACGTCAACTACATCTTCAACACCGACCCGATCTCGATCTGGCTGACCAATCCCAAGGCGCTCGATCCCAAGCTGCCGGCGATCATCGACATGGTCGGCCAGGAGTTCGACAAGGTGAAGCCCGGCGTCGCCATCCGCTCGGCCCATATCGGCATGGCCGCCAGCAACACCTATCTGTTCATGACCGAGGTGCTGCCGCGCGCCATCAAGAAGTACGGCGGCATCGTATGGCGGCGTCGATCCCGACGCGCTGCGCAAGGCCGCGCTTGATGTCGATGTCCCCGAGGGCGGCACCATGCTCGGCTTCGGCGTCAAGTTCTTCACCGAAGGAGAGGGGATGGCCGGCCAGAACCAGCGCTCGTTCCCCGTCATCATCCAGTATGTCGACGACAAGTCGTACGTGGTGTGGCCCAAGAGCCTGGCGCAGCGCGAAGCCGTGCTGCCGCTGCCGGCCGGCATGACCTACAGCTACAAGTAGGCTGAGTGCTCGTCGTCGAGGGTTTGGTGAAGCGCTTCGGCGGCTTCACCGCGGTCAACAACGTCTCGTTCGAGGTCGCCGAGGGCGAGATCGTCGGCCTGATCGGACCCAACGGCTCGGGCAAGAGCACGATCTTCAACATGCTGTCGGGGACCTTTGCCCCGACGGCAGGATCGATCCGCTTCCGGGGCGAGGAGATCGCGGGCCTCGCCCCGCACACCATCATCAACCGCGGCATGGGCCGGACCTTCCAGATCCCGCGGCCCTTTCGCCGCCTCAGCATCTTCGAG
>VBAF01000095.1 GCA_005884705.1 Alphaproteobacteria bacterium | reverse complement strand
ACCGTTCGCGGCGTACCAGGAATCGTCGATCCAGAACTGCTTGTCGATGTACTGCGTCGGCAGGTAGGGCTTCACCTTGGCATCGACGTAGTTCAGCGCCTCGAGGTTGAGACCGGGATAGCCGAGCTCGGTGGCATAGATCGCCTGCTGCTGCGGCACCGACATCTCGGCCAGCATCTTCTGCGCCCAGTACACGTTCTTGGCGCCGCGCGGGATGACGAAGCTGCCCTGCTTCAGCGCCCCCTGGTTCCATTCTATCTCGATCGGCCCGCCCTTCTTGATCAGGTCGTAGAAGCGGCCGTTCCAGCCGGTCGCCAGCACGACCTCCTTGTCGAGCAGGAGCTGCGCCGGCTGCTGGCCGGTCGCCCACCACACCGCCACGTGCGGCTTGATCTGGTCGAGCTTCTTGAAGGCGCGGTCGAAGTCGATCGGATAGATCTTGTCGACCGGCACGCCGTCGGCCAGCAGCGCGAACTCGAGGTTGTCGGTCGGATGGTCGCGCATCGAGCGCGCGCCGGGGAATTTCTTGACGTCCCACCAATCGGCCCAGCTCTTCGGATGAGTGCCGCCTTTGAACACGTCGGTGCGATAGCCGATGATGGTGGTGTAGACCGACGAGGCGAAGACGTAGGGACTGCGCGCCTTTTCCGGATACTTCGAACGATCGACGAGCTTGTCGTCGATCTTCTCGACCAGCTTCATCTCGGTGGCGCGGATCGCGTCCTGGCCGCCGATCTCCGTCACGTCCCATTCGACGTTGCCGGAATCGACCATGGCGCGCAGCTTGCCGAAGTCGGCCGGGCTCGTCTCGACCACGCGGATGCCGTACTTCTTCTCGTAGCCGGCGAAGAAGGCCTTGCGCATGGCGCCTTGGGCGGCTCCTGCGCGAACACCTTGCCGCCGGCAAGCGCGGCCGCGCCGCCGATCATCATTGCCGCGCGCCGGCCTACGGTCTTCCTGGTCATTTCGCCCCCATTTGTTCATGCGAACTGTAGGAGCGCCTCGGACTAAAAGAAAGGCCCGCCGATTGGCGGGCCTTCCCGATGAATGACCGAAGATTACGGCGTCGTGGTGTGCGGCGAGATGCGCAGGCCCTGGGCGTCGATGCGGTTGCCGCGCGAATCGTAGCGGAAGCCGTATTCGTCGCGGAACCGCTCCTCATGGGGCACCGTGCCGCGCCATGGCGATGTCGTCTGCGCCTGCTGGTCCATTGGCTGCGGGCCCGGAGCCTCGCGGGTGTAGTCGCCCGGGCTGCGCTGCGGCGGACCGCCGACGAAAGGCTTGCCGTAAGGATCCCGCGCGATTTCGTACTTATCGTACATCTGCGCGTGGGCCGCGCCCGCGACGCCGACCAGTGCCAAAGCGAGTAAGGTATGGCGAATCATCTTTGCCTCCTGAACTGTGATCTGCGGTTTAAACGCAGCTTGCAGGAGGGTGTTGCCGCAACCTTTTGGCTTCAGCGCCAGGCCGGCCGGCCGAGATCGACCTGGCCCGAGGATGTCAGCACGCCTGCACCCGCACCCAACGCACCACCCAGTAGCGCTCCTGTGAGCGGCGAGCCCATCAGGGCCCCGCCCAGCAGGCCTGCGCCCGCGCCGATGCCCGCGCCGCTCAGCGCCCGATCGCCGGTCGTCTGGCCGCAGGCCGTGAGCCCGAGCAGCGGAACCGCCAGAACCATCACAATCCGTTTCAATCTGCCCTCCATCAGATATCGTCCATTGGAGCTACGGAGCGGTTTGTGATGCATTGCGGCTGAACCACGACGATTTCAGGGAAGATGAACGGATGATCCGGCTGTCAGAGAATTTCCGCGCGCTGTTCTACGCGCCGTTCTATGCCGCGTATGCCACCGGCGCGTTCGCCGAGGCCGGCGTCGAGGTCGAGCTGGTCGCCTCGCCCAGCCCACCGCTCACGGTCAAGGCGTTGCGGGCGGGCGAGGTCGACGTCATGTGGGGCGGGCCGCTGCGGGTGATGATGACGCGCGACGTCGAGCCCCGATCCGATCTCGTCTGCTTTTGCGACGTCGTGGCGCGCGATCCCTTCTTCATCATCGGCCGCGCGCCGCGGCCGGGCTTCCGTTTCGCCGATCTCGCGGGCCTGCGCTTCGCCACGGTTTCGGAAGTGCCGACGCCGTGGATCTGCCTGGCCGACGACATCCGCCGCTCGGGCGTCGATCCCGACGCCTTGCGACGCATCCCCGACCGCACGATGGACGAGAACGAAGCCGCGCTGCGTGCCGGCTCGCTCGACGCGATCCACGTCTTCCAGCCCCATGCCGAGCGTCTGATCGCGTCCGGCGAGGGCCATGTCTGGTACGAAGCGGCGACCCGCGGGCTGACCGCCTACACCACGCTGGTCACCCGCCGCAGCGTGCTCGAACAGCGCGACGATGAGCTCTTGAAGATGACCCGCGCGGTGCACCGCACGCTCGGCTGGTTCGCGGCGACGCCGGCGACCGAGATCGCGGCCAGGCTCGGTGCCTACTTTCCCGACGTGGCGCCGCCGATCTTCGCCGGCGCGATCGAGCGCTATCGCCGCCTGAAGCTGTGGGGTGCCGATCCGGTGATCCGCCGCGAAGGCTACGACCGGTTGCACGCCGCGATGCGCGCCGCCGGCACGCTTTCCAAGGACATCGCCTTCGACGATTGCATCGATACAGGTCTCGCCAGGCGCGCCATGGCCTGACGTGCTAGGGTCCCGCGAGGGGAATGCGAGATGACGCGAATTCTGCCGGCCACGGCCCTGGTGTGGCTCTTCCTGTCGACGGCGGCCACGGCGGAAACCGGGCTCGAGCGCTTCGAGCGCGAGATCAGGCCGCAGATCGAGCTCCAGACCTTCACCTACAAGAGCGCCGAGACGCTGGGCGACATGGGCTTCGTGCTCAACCAGGTGGTCGCGGTGATGCCGGCCAACCCGGCGATCGGCGACAAGGAGAGCACGCTCCGGATCGACAAGGTCACGGTCGAGGCGCTCGACTTCGACCGCATGAAGAACGTCAAGGACGACGCCCTGCCGCGCTTCGCCAAGCTTCGGCTGGAGGGCATGAGCGGCGACGAGGCGATGTTCGCGCTACTGGATCCCTACGGCCTGCCGCGGGCGCCGATCGACGTGGTGCTCGACTATCGCCTCGACGGCGTCAGCAAGGTGTTCAGCCTGAACGCGCTCGAGATCGGCCTGCGCGGTCACGGCCGGCTCGGCCTGTCCCTGGTGATCGACGGCGTCAGCGACAAATCGAGCGAGGTCGCCGGTACGCGCGACGACGGCCGGCTGCGCTCGGCGTCACTGACGCTCGACGACGAGGGCCTGATCGCCAAGCTCCTGCCCGCGATCGCCAAGGAGCAGGGCCAGACGGCCGACGGCTACGTCGCCTTCGCCTTGCTCTCGATCGCGGCGTTCTGCGAGGGCCAAGGGACCGCGACGCTGAAAGCGCTCGACGCGGTGGCCTCGTTCATCGGCGACTGGCAGGCGCCGAAGGGAATCCTGACGATCGGGCTTAAGCCCGCCAAGACGGCGGCGATGTCGGACCTCGACAAGGTGCTGGAGCCCAACGCGCTGGTCGAGATTTTCGGGCTGAGCACTTTCTATCCCGGGACCCGCGACGGCGCCGCCAAGGCCGGCCCGGCGATCAAGTAAAAGTCCTTTTGTTTCAAGAGGTTGTCGCCGGCAACTTCGGTCCGCAGCGAGGCGTTTCTTTTAGAGGCGGCGGCCAATTGGGGCCGCCGTCTTGCGCACGCGGAGAGGAAACCATGAACCAGCAGAACAACAACCAGAACCAGAGCCCGTCGCAACAGCAGCGCGAGCAGCAGCAGCGCGAGCAGCAACAGCGCGAACAACAGCAGCGCGAGCAGCAGCAGCGCCAGAAGCCTGGCCAGAAGGGCCAGAACCAGAATCAGAACCCCAACAAGAGCAAGGACATGGACGAGTGACGTCCGTGTAACGAGGGGAATGCCCGCCGCCCGGCGGGCATTCCTTTTTGGAGGCGCGCCACATGCCCGACCAGCCGACCAAGCCTGCTGATATCCCGCCTACCCCGCCGATGCCGGGCAAGACGCAGCCGATTCCGCCCGAGATGCCGCCCGCGGAAGTGCCGACGCCCGAGATCCAGCCGCCACCGACGCCGCATCCGGGCGGTCCGCCCGGGCCGATCGCCTAAGGTTCGCGTTCGTCCTCTTTCATGCCGGCCGCGCCATACAGCCAGCGGTCGAGATAGACGCCGCCCACCAGCACGACCAACACCATCCCGGTGGCTGCCGCCCCGAGCTTCCACGCGCCCAGGCCGCACAGGATGCCGATGCCCGTCGTCACCCACAACGTGGCCGCAGTGACAAGGTGGTAGACGTGCAAGCCCTTTGCGCCGCGCAGGATGACGCCGCCGCCCAGGAAGCCGATGCCGGCGATCACGCCCTGGATCACCCGGCTGGTCGGATCGGGATGGTCGCCGCCCGCCATGACCAGGATCGCCGCCCCGAGGGAAACCAGCGCATGCGCGCGGATGCCCGTCGGTTTGCCGTAGAGATCGCGGTTGAAGCCGATCAAGCCGCCGAAAATCACGGCGGTCGCCATGCGCAGCAGCGTGTTGCCGTCGAGGTCCATCTCGGGACGGAGACTCTACTCCTCGACCGCTCCGGTCAACGACGAGGCGAGTCGAGGGGACCAACTCTTGCGCGAAGGAGTGACGATGGAAGCTTTGGCACAGTCCTGGGCACCGCGGCTGCTCAGCGTCCTGCGGATCATGTCGGGCCTTCTGCTCCTGGAGCACGGCACCGGAAAGTGGCTGAAGTTTCCGGCGGGAGCCTTTCCGAGCTTCACCGCGAATTCGATGGCGGGCTATGCCGGCGCAATCGAGCTGGTCGGCGGCCTCCTGCTGGTGGTGAGCCTGTTCACCCGGCCGGCCGCTTTCGTCGTTTCGGGCATGTGCGCAGTGGGCTACTTCTTGGCCCATGCACCCAACGGCTTCTTCCCGATCCTCAACAAGGGCGAACTCATCGCCCTCTACTGCTTCGTCTTCCTCTACATCGCTGCCGCCGGCCCCGGCCCGTGGAGCCTCGACGTGTTGCGCAAGAGGTAATCCGCTCAGGCGCCGTGGCCTCGCGGCGCTGGCCGCGTCGGCGCTGTTCGCGCCGGCGTTGGCGCGCGGCCAGGCGGCTTGGAAGGCCGACAAGCCGGTCACGATCTACAATCCGTTCGCCGCCGGCGGCGGCACCGACATCCACCTCCGCCTGATGGGCGAGACCGCCGGGCCTCGGCTCGGCCAACCGATCCTCGTCGATCCGCGGCCGGGCGCGGCCGGCACGCTCGCGCCGGCGATGCTGCTCAATGCCAAGCCGGACGGCCATCAGCTCGCCTGCATGAGCATCAACAGCCTGCGCTATCCGCACTACCAGGCGACCAACTGGCAGCCGCTGCGCGACTTCACCTACATCATCGGGCTGTCGGGCTACACGATCGGCATCGTCGTGCGCGCCGACGCGCCGTGGAAGAATCTGGAGGAGCTCGTCGCGGCGGCAAAGAAGGAACCCGACAAGTACAACTACGCCACCTCGGGCATCGGTGGCACCGGCCAGCTCACCATGATCGAGGTCGAGCAGACGACCGGGGCGCGCTTCACCCACGTGCCTTACAAGGGCACGGCGGAATGGACCCAGGCGCTGCTCGGCGGCGAGGTCCATTTCATTTGCGACGGCGCGCAATGGGCGCCGTTCGTCGACTCGGGCAAGTTCCGCATCCTGGCCATGGCCACCGAGCGGCGCATCGCGAAATACAAGGACGTGCCGACGCTCAAGGAGCGCGGCATCGACGTCGTCGGCCAGAGTCCGTACGGGCTGGTCGGCCCGAAGGATCTGCCGGCCGACGTTGTCGAGGCGGTGCATGTCGCCTTCAAGGCGGCGATGGCCGATCCGCGGGTCGATGCGCTTCTCGATTCCTACATCCAGGCGCCATGGTACAAGAGCCCGGCTGACTACCGCGCTTTCGCGGAGAAATACTTTGCCGAGGTGAAGCCGCTGCTGATCAAGGCGGGGCTGGCCAAGGGCTGACGGAGGGGAACATGGCGCTCAAACGCGTGGCGCTCGAGATCGGGATGGGCACCGACATCCGCGGCGGCGACTACACCAAGGCCGCCGTCCGCGCCCTGCGCGACGCGCTGTGGCACAACTCGCTCACCGTCGCTGGGGCGGTCGGCAAGTCGAGCGACGACATGCAGGTCGAGGTGCTGATCGGCGTGCCGCAGCCCGACAAGGTCGACACCGCCCAGGTGCTGGCGGTGCTGCCGCACGGCACCGGCACGGTGAAGGTGTTCGAAGGCGGGCTCGAAATCCCCAACGAGGCCGGCACCGACAAGACGGTGATCGCCCAAGCCGCCGCCATCGTGCGGCTCGACCTGTAGGAGACGAGCCATGGCCCAGAAGCGCGTCATCCTCGAGCTCGGCACCGGCAACGACCTGCATGGCGGCGACTACACCAAGGCGGCGCTGCGCGCGGTGCAGGACGCCCTGCATCATTCCTCGCTCGCCATGCTGCGGGCGCTCAAGGTCGACTCCAAGACCAGCATGTTCGTGAACGTGACGATCGGCGTACAGCAGCCCGACAGGGTCGACCTCGAGAAGGTCAAGGCCTCGCTGCCGCACGGCATCGTCACAGTGAAGGCGGTCAAGGGCGGCCTCGACGTCGCCGACCCGGAGAACAACGACCCGGCGGTGATCGCGTCAGCCGCGGTCGAGGTGAAGCTGGAGCTGCCGTGATGCTGCTCTACGAGCACCCGCTCTCGTCTTACGCCCAGAAGGTCAAGATCGCGCTGCGCGAGAAGGGCCTGAAGTTCGATGTCGAGACGCCGACCGCGCTCGGCTCAGGCAAGGCCGCCGGGTCGTTCGCGGCCGCCAGCCCGCGCAGCGAGGTGCCGGCGCTGATCGACGGCGACGCGAGCATCTTCGATTCGACCATCATCCTCGAATATCTCGAGGACAAGCATCCGACGCCACCGTTGCTGCCGCGCGATCCGATGGCGCGCGCCAAGGCGCGCATGATCGAGGAGGTCTGCGACACGCTCTACGAGGCGATCAACTGGGGCCTGAGCGAGATCCGCTGGTTCAAGCGCGCCGAGGGCGCCAAGGCCGAGGAAATGCGGGCGACGGCGGCGCGCCAGACCGCCGAGCTGCAGGCGTGGCTCGCCGACAAGCTCGGCGGCCGCGAGTGGTTCAACGGCGACAGCTTCGGCTGGGCCGACTTGAGCGTGGCGCCTTACGTCAACCGGTCGTTCCACTACGGCATGGGCGCGCAAGACGGCTCGCCGTTGGCGCGTTGGCGCGAGCGCATCCAGCAGCGGCCGTCGGTCGCCGAGACGTTCAAGGAATTCGAGGCCGCCGCGGGGAAGATGGGCGACGCGGCCGAGCGTGTCCGTTCAGGCGCGATGCGCCGCGAGTACCGCGATCACCGGCTGGAATGGATGATGAAGTCGGGCGGCGTGCAGATCGTTCTCGACGGCATCGCCAAGAACAACATCCGCTTCACCTGGCCGCTTTAGCCTGTTGGCTAGGCGCTCTTGCGGCTCATGAAGACCAGGCCGAGCCCGACGACCACGGCGGCGATGCCGGCGATGGTTGGGATGGGAACGGTCCTCTCCTGATCTGCGGTGATCTTGAGCGGACCGGCATCGACCACGGTCCTGCGCTCGGTGAAGGAGATATTGGCGACCGCGAGGCCGGCGATACCCAGGACAATCAGCACGATGCCGATGACGGCGAGGGGTTTCATGCCAGCGAAACGCCCGAAACCCTCGCAGGTTCCCTAGAGCATATTCTGTCCGGCCGATTCCGGCCGGACAGAATATGCTCTAGGCGACCAGCAATTTGCAGCCCTGCTCGATCGCGGCCCGGGCGCGGGCCTTCAGCTCCTCGTCGGTGGCGCTGCTGACCGGGTGCTCGATGGTCGAAAACGGGTAGCCCGGCATGCCGAGCACCCGCCCCATCGTCTCGGCGGCGCTGGCGAAGCGTGTGGTCATCACCCCGAAGGCGGGGACCCCTTCTTTCTCGGCGGTGACGGCGTCGTGCAGACTGCACGATGAGCAGCTGCCTCAATCTCCTATGCCGGAGATCACCGCGTCCCACTGCCGGATCTCGGCGACGATGTGGGCGTCAGCCGGCGCGCTGTAGTTCGACTTGGTGCGGCTCACCACCTGGGCCACGCCGTACTCCTCGCGCAGCATCTTCTCGAGATGGGCGAAGAAGCCCTTGGTTCCGACCTTGCCGTTGGAGATGAAACCGACGGTCTTGCCCTTGAGGGTGCCGAGGCGCGGCGCGCGTTGGCCGGTAGAAGCCGCCTCGCCGGCGGTGGGATCGAGAACGCGGAAAGTCATGGCCTCCTCCTCTACTCCTTCGGCGGCTCGCAGTCGACGCAGGCGCCGATCGGCAGGGTGACGGCGCGGCTGCGGTTGCCGAGCCAGGGCGGAATCACGGCGCCGGCCGGGCCGCCAGCGGCGATCACCAGCAGATGATCGGTCGATTCGAGCGCCGGATAGACCTTGTCGGCCTTGTCGCGCACCACGGCGCCCTTGCCGACCTCGGCCCATTCGCCGCGTTTGATGCGCGCGCGCTCATGGATGAAATTGGCGATGTCGGTCTTGCTCCACTGCGCGGCCTGCAGATGCTCGCGCAGCTGCTTGGGGATGATGAGCGCGTAGTTGCCGGGATGGATCGAGTAGTGCCGCAGGTTGGCACGGATGTCGGCGGCAAAGGTCTCAAGGATCTCCTCGGGCCGGATGGTCCATTCGTTCATGATCTGGCGCGCCGCGCCCGCCGCCATCACGGTCACGGCCGAAGCCTCCTTGGGCAGGCCGCGCTGCTCGGAGAGCGACTTCCAGGTGGTGTCCTCCTCGTCCTCGGCGATGCAGAAGCTGAATTTGCCGGGATGCCCCAGGGTCGAGCG
>VBAF01000094.1 GCA_005884705.1 Alphaproteobacteria bacterium | reverse complement strand
TCAGCGCGCCGGCCGGGCTGCCGACGCCGCCCAGCACGACGACCACGAAGGCGTTGAGTGTCCAGGTGCCCTCGTCGTTGGGCGAGAAGGGCAGGATGATGCCGATCACGATGCCGGCGGCGCCCGCGAAGGCCGCCGAGACGGCGAAGGTGAGACCATAGACGTGGCGCACGTTCACGCCGCAGAGCCGCGCCGCCAGCGTTTGCTGCGCGGTGGCGCGGATGACGCGGCCCATCGGCGAGAAGCGCAGGAAGGCGGCGAGCAGCGACAGCAGCACAAGGCTCGCCAGCAGGGCGCTCACGCGGACGGCATCGAAGCTCACCGGGCCGAGCTTGAAGGAGGTGAAGGCGTAGGACGGCGTGATGTTCTTCATATCCGGCGAGAACAGCCAGATCATGACGTTCTGCAGCATCAGCGCGACGCCGAAGGTCAGCAGCATGGAGTTGACCGAGGCGCGGTCGACGGCGTGCTGGATCAGATAGCGCTGATAGCAGTAGCCGACACAGAACAGCACCGCCATCACCGGCGGGATGCAGAGCAGCGGATCGATGTGCAGCGCCTCGGAGAAGAGCAGGGCCAGGTAGGCGCCCATCAGCACCAGGATGCCGTGGCTGAGGTTGATCACGTGCAGCACACCGAAGATCAGCGAGAAGCCGACCGCGGCGAGGGCGTAGATGCCGCCCAGCACCAGCCCGTCGGCCAGGGTTTGCGCGATCAAGTTCATGGGAGCGCGCCACTAAAGGCGAATGTGAATTCGCCGAAGTGGCGCATCTTCGTCAGACCATGAGCGCCACAGGAGTGGCGCGGTCCAATGACGATCACGCCTTCTTGTCCCAGGTCGGTGCGGGATAGACCGGCTCGGCCGACTTGGCAGCGATCGGGAACACCGTCTCGAGCTTGCCCTTCTGCACCTGGCCGATCATGCCGCCGAGCGACAGTGGATCGCCGTCGCCGTCGGGCGTGAACTTGATGCGGGCGTAGAAGGTCTCGAAGTCGGCGGCGGCGAGCGCCTCGCGCACCGCCTCGGGCTTGGTGCTCTTGGCCGCCTGCATGGCCAGCACGTAGGTCTCGATGCAGGCCGCCGCGCCCGCCACGTGGTAGGCGATCGGGCGCGTGAACTTGCTGCGGTAGTAGGCGCCGAACTTCTTGGCGTCGCCGAAGAACTTGTCCTTGTAGGGAACGCTCTCGTCCCAGTAGGTCGAGCACAGGATCGACTCGGAATACTTGCCCAGCGCCTCGCGGTAGGAGGCGAGCTGCGGGCCCAGCCCCTGGTACAGCAGCTTGACGTTGGTGTTGGTCGCCACCATCTGGCGGGCAATCAGCAGCGAATCCTGGTCGTGCACGACGCACACCAGCATGTCCGGCGTATTGGCCCGCACCGAGGCGAGCACGCTCGATACGTCGGTCACCTTGGCGGGCAGCTCGAAGGCGTCGAGCCGCTTGAAGCCGGCTTGGTCGCACGACTGCTTCACGCCCTCGGCCGCAGTCTTGGAAAAGGCGTCGTTGTTGTAGACTACCGAGTAGCTCGCCGGCTTGGGCTGCAGCGTCTGGAACAGCGCCGACGCCGCCGCGAACTGCCGCGTGGCGCGCGGATACATGCCGAAGACGTATTTGTAGCCGCGGGTGAAGATCGCGTCCGAACCGCCGCCGGTCTGCACCATCGGCTTCTTGGCGCGCTCGGTGATCGCTGCCGTCGGCAACACGATGTTGGAGCCGAAGGAGCCGAGGAACAACTGGGTGCCCTCGTCGATCTGGCGCTGCAGCAGCGTGGTCGCGCGCGCCGGATCGCTCGCATCGTCGAACAGCTTGAGTTCGATCTTGTACTTCTCGCCGGCGATCTCGACGCCGCCCAGCACCTCGTTGATGTAGGTCGCCGCGGTGACGTAGCCGTTGTTGACGTTGAGGCCGGTCTCCGCCGCCGCGCCGGTCAGCGGCACCGAGCCGCCGATCACCAGCGGCTTCAGCGCCTGGGCGTTCGCCCGGCGGATCGCAGGAGCGGCGAGCGCCACGGTCCCGAGGCCCGCAGTCAACACGTCACGACGTTTCATCTTGCCCTCCGTTGATCCGCGCGATGCTCCCAGATGCATATCTCGAGTGCAAGATGCGTGCCCTCAGCCGCGAAATTCGATCCCCGCCCATTCCTCCAGCAGTTTCGCGATGTGGGTGAAATCGGAGTCCGCGCCGAAGCGCGCCCGCGTGATGGCGAGCATCTCGCGCACGGCGGAGCCCACGACCATCGGCACGCCCATCGCCTCGGCTTCCTCGACGCACAGCCGCACGTCCTTGTAGGACAGGCCGGTCGCGAAGCCGAAGTCGAAGGTGCGGGGCAGGATGGCGCGCGGGAACTTGTCCTGGGTGGCGCTGTTGCGGCCGCTCGATGCGTTGATGATGTCGAGCAGCACCTTCGGATCGAGGCCGGCCTTGACGCCCATCGCCATCGCCTCGGAGGTCGCGACCAGCGCCGTCGCGGCGAGCAGATTGTTGGCGAGCTTGGCGCTCTGCGCCAAGCCTGGCTTTTCGCCGGTGAAGAAGATCTTGCCAAAGGTCTTCAGTACCGGCTCGACCTCGTCGAAGGTCTTCTTCGGGCAGGAGACCATGACGGCGAGTGTGCCGGCCCGGGCACCGGTGACGCCGCCGCTCACCGGCGCATCGACCCAGCCGATGCGCGGCATGAGCCGGCTCGCCACTTCGGTGGCGACACCGGGGCCGGTGGTCGAGAGGTCGACCATCAGCCGCACCTTGGTACCGTTGATCACGCCGTCGTTGCCGCCCAGCGCCACGGTGCGCACGATGTCGGGCGTCGGCAGGCTGACCAGCACGATCTCCGCTTGCGAGGCGACTTCGGCGGGCGAGCCGGCGATGGTCGCGCCGCGCGCGGCGAACGGCCTGGTCGCCTCGGCGGAGAGGTCGTAGATGCAGAGCTGGTGCCCCGCATCGAGCAGCCGCGAGGCCATCGGCCCGCCCATGCGTCCCACGCCGATGAAGCCCAGCAACGCCATTGTCTCCTCCACTCGCTTGGTTGGCTGCTAAGCTAGCATCCGAGAGGAACCATGCTGACAGGCAAATCGGCCCTTGTGACCGGCTCGACGCAGGGCATCGGGCTCGCCATCGCGACGCGGCTCGCCGCGCTCGGCTGCAACGTCATGCTGAACGGCCTCGGCAAGCTCGACGAGATCGAGGCCAAGCGCAGGCGCCTCGCCGAGGCGCATGGCGTGCGCGTGCTGTTCGATGCGCCGATCTCGCCGACCCGGGGCAGGTCGCGGGCCTGGTCGAGACGACGATCGCCGAGCTCGGTGGCGTCGACATCCTGGTGAACAACGCAGTCGTTCGCTACTTCGCGCCGATCGAGCAGTTCAAGCCGCAGGACTGGGACCATGCGCTGGCGGTCAACCTGTCCTCGGCCTTCCACACCACCCGGCTGGCGCTGCCCGGCATGCGCCAGCGCGACTTCGGCCGCATCGTCAACATGGCGTCGATCTATGGCCTGCGCGCCGTCGTGAACCGGATCGACTACGTGACGACCAAGACGGCGATGATCGGCTTCACCCGCGCAGTGGCACTGGAGACCGCGGGGCAGAACATCACCTGCAACGCGATCTGCCCCGGTTCCTCGCCGACGCCGTCGATCGAGCAGCGCTTCGCTGCGTTCATGGCGGAGAGCAACCTGCCTCGCGCCGAGGCGGAAAAGGAATTTATGGGCTCGCGGCAGCCGTCGGGCCGGTTCGTGGCGCCCGAGCGGATCGCCGGCCTGGTCGCCTTCCTGTGCGGGCCGGATGGCGCGGACATCACCGGCGCGGCCATTTCCATCGACGGCGGATGGAGCGCGGCGTAGTCTCTCGCCCAATAAATTTGGAGGAGACGACCATGGCCGTATCGCGCCGCCACTTCCTGCCCGCTGCCGCCGCGACCGTGGCCGCGAGCACGCTCGCGGCGCCGGCGATCGCGCAGGGCGATCCGACCATCAAATGGCGCCTGACGTCGAGCTTTCCCAAGAGCCTCGACACGCTTTATGGCGCGGCGCTTACCATCGCGCGCGTCACCGGCGAATTGACCGACGGCAAATTCGCCCTCCAGGCGTTCGGCGCCGGAGAGATCGTGCCCGGCTTGCAGGTGATGGATGCGGTGGGCAACGACACCGTCGAATGCGGCCAGACCTACACCGGCTATTATATCGGCAAGAGCCCAGCGCTGATCTTCGACGGGTCGGTGCCGTTCGGCCTGACGCCGCGCATGCACAATGCCTGGATGATGTTCGGCGACGGCCGCAAGCTGATGAACGAGATCTACGATGGCTTTGGCGTCGTCGCCCTGCCGTCGGGCCAGACCGGCGGCCAGATGTTCGGCTGGTTCCGCAAGGAATTGAAGACGCCAAAGGACTTCGAGGGCCTGAAGATGCGGACCGCCGGCTTCGGCGGCAAGGTGATGGCCAAGCTCGGCGCCATCCCGCAACAGATCGCCGGCGGCGACATCTATCCGGCGCTCGAGCGCGGCACGATCGACGCCTGCGAGTGGGTCGGCCCGTACGACGACGAGAAGCTCGGCTTCAACAAGGTCGCCAAGTACTACTACACGCCGGGCGTGATGGAGCTCGAGGCGATCAACGTGTTGATGGTCGGCAAGAAAGCCTGGGCCTCGCTGCCGCCGCGCTACCAGGCGGCGCTGCGCTACGCCTGCTCCTACGCCATGCAGGAGATGCTCGCCTCCTACGACGCCAAGAACGCCGAGGCGATCGCGCGCCTGGTGGCGGCGGGCACGCAGCTCTCGGTGCTGTCGGAGGAGATCATCAAGGCGCTGCGCGTCGCCCTCGAAACCGTGCTCGACGAGGAGGCCGCGGCGGACGCGCAATTCAAGAAGGTGCTGACCAACTGGCGCGCCTTCCGCGCCAACCAGCATCGCTGGTTCTCGATCGCCGACACACGGGCTGAATTCGCGGTCTATCGCTCGGAGACCCGCTAGAGCGATTTCCGATCAGATGGAACCGCTCGCGGTTCCATCTGATCGGAAATGCGCGCACCGGCGATACTGATCCCACAGGGCATATTCCGTCCGGCTGATTCCAGCCGGACGGAATATGCTCTAGCACCCGGCGCCGCCGCTTCCTACATCAGCCGGGCAAGAGGTGAACCATGAGACGTTCACTGCGACTGGTGGTGATCGGGCTGCTCACGCTTCCGCTCGCCGCCCAGGCCCAGACTCCGGTCGGGTATGCCGATCGCGACTATTGCAATCGGCTCGGCGCGATTTACGAGCACTATCTCGGCAGGTCGAACGCCTCGCCGCGTGGCGACTATCGGCGCAGCCCTTTGTCAGCGCAGGTCGCCGTCACGCAATGCAACAGCGGCCGTGTCGCCGAGGCGATCGCGGTGCTGGAAGATCAGCTCAGGAGAAACGGATTCAGCCTGCCGCCGCGCGGCTAGATGCCGGCATGGCTTTCCTGCGGCCGCTGATCGCGCTGCAGGTAGCGGTCGAGCGACTTCAGCATGCGCATGACGGCCTCCTCGACGGCGGGATCGTCGTCGAGCGGCTCTTGCCATTCGGCCAACTGACGGCCAAGCGCAACGGTGCGCGGAGTGGAGGGCTGACGCATGCCCTAACAACTCCCTTTAAACCCTGCCAGTTGCATGGCGAACAGTGACTTTTCCGTGCACGATTTGGGGCTAAAGGACGGTGACCGTCAGCGTGAAATCTCGCGTCGAGCCCGCCGAGACCACGATAATCCCGGGCTTTTCCGCCAGTTCGCCATCGAAACCGACCGGGCTGGCGAAGCCCTGCCAGGGCTCCAGGCAGACGAAGCCGGCGCCGGGCTTGGACCAGATCCCAAGATGCGGCATGTCCGGGAAATCGAGCCGCAGCGAAGGGCCCGTCGGACCGCCGTAGCTGAGGCTGCGGCTCTGCAGCCGGTCCCAGATCAGGGCATCCTCAGCGAACAGCGAGTCGGCCAACACCATGCGGTCGCCCTGGACCGGCGAGGGCACCGCCTCTCCCAACAGGCCATTGTTCAGTCGCCGGATTGGTGCGCGCTCGCGCTTGTCGAAGCGGATCTCGTGCTGCTCGCGCGGCAGCGATGGCGAGAGCGGCCAGCGAAACGCCGGATGGAAACCGAACGAGGCGGGCATCGGGCCGTCGCCTTCATTGGCGACCGTGGCGGCGAGCGTCAGCCGATTGCCGTCGACCGCGTAGGCGACATCGAGCCGGAACGCGAAGGGATAGCGAGCGCGGGTTTCCTCGTTCGCGCGCAGGCGCCACAGGCAGCGCGACGGCTGCGCGTCGATCAGCTCGAAGGTCGAGGTGCGCGCGAAGCCATGGCGCGACAGGGGATAGGCCTTGCCGCCGACCGAGATGCGATCGTCCTTCACGCCGCCGACGATTGGGAACAGCAGCGGCGAACGGCCGGCCCAAACGGCGGGATCGCCGCTCCACAACAGCTCGACGCCGGCCGCGCCTTGCAGCCGCACCAGCTCGGCGCCGAGGCTCGAGAAGGTGGCGCGAAGCTGCTCGCTGGCGATCGTGACGGAGGCTGTCTCGGGCATCGGCAAGGCCGCGGCGGCGTCTAGCGCTTGCCCTCGCGCAAGACCTTCGACAGCGAGTCGAGCAGGGTGTCCTGGTCGGCGTTCGTGGTCGAGCCGAGCGCACGCGGCAGCGTCTCGTAGAGCCGGCGGCCGCGCGTGGTCAGCACCGGCCCGTCCTT
>VBAF01000554.1 GCA_005884705.1 Alphaproteobacteria bacterium | reverse complement strand
AGGCCCAGACCAGGCCCCACTTTTCCGCCGCCGGATAGGTGAAGATGCGGGCGGCGCCGGGGATCTTGTCCCCCGTCGGGATGTGGGCGCAGGCGCCAGCGCCGTCGAACGACCAGTGGTGATAGGCACAGCGCAGCCGGCCGTCGACCACCTGCCCGAGCGAAAGATCGGCGCCGAGATGCGGGCACCAGGCGCTCTGCACCACCGGCTTGCCGGCCGCATCGCGCCAGGCGACGACACGGCTGCCCAGGAAAGCGCGGCCGATCACGCTGCCGACGCCGAGATCGCGCGCCAGGCAGAGCGGATACCAGGAGCGGTGGAAGCCCGACTCGGGAACGTCTTGCTGCTTGGCCAGACGGGTCTGTGACGTCACGACACCCATGGTCTCCTCCGAAGTATTGTGGTACTACTAAGTACCCTATGAATCATGTATGGTACCTCACGGTACCTCCGTCAAGAGGCCGCCCTTGCCGTCCGCCCGAAAGAAAGCTTCGCCTGCCGTCCATCCGCCGCCGCTTGACTCCCTGCCGCCGCGCCGGCGCGCTCTGCTGATCGCGGCGGTCGGCGTGCTGATGGAGAAGGGCTATGCGCGGGCCAGCACGCTCGAGATCGCGACGCGGGCGCGCGTCTCCAAGCGCGAGCTCTATGGCGAGTTCGGCAGCAAGCGCGGCATCCTCGAGGCGCTGATCGCCGCCTCGGCGACCGAGATGCAGATGCCGCTCGCGCCGGCCGAGATCGGCGACCGCCATGCGCTCGCCTCGGCCCTGACGGCGTACGGCGTCGCCGCCATGACCGTGCTCACCAACCCCTACGTGCTCGCGCTCTACCGGGTGGCCATCGCCGAAGCGCCGGGCAATACCGAGCTCGGCGACATCCTCGATGCCAGCGGCCGTCAGCCCAACCGCCGGGCGCTGATCGAGATCATGCGCCGCGGCCAGGCAGCGGGCTTCCTCGGCGCCGGCGAGCCCGATCGCATGGGGCAGGAGTTCTTTGCCCTGCTGGGCGGCGACCAGATGGTCTGGCTGCTGCTCGGCGCCGCCGCGCCGCCCGCCGCCGGCGAGATCAAGGCGCGCGCCGAGCGCGCCACCGAAGCACTGCTCGCCCTGTATCGCCCCTAGAGCGGGATGAGATTTCGCCGAATCACAGCCCGTCGTCCCGACCGGAGCCGAGCGCAGCGAGGCGCAGCGGAGGGACCTCCTCTCGACGAACTGGCAGCCATTCGTTGAGAGGAGGTCCCTCGACTACGCTTCGCTTCGCTCGGGACGACGGCTAGACCTCAACTCATCGCGCTGTAGGATCTGCTCAGGACGTCAGGCGGGCACCGTCGAAGCCTTCGGTTGGAAGGCCGAGATAGCCGATCAGGGTCGGCGCGATGTCGACCAGGCTGCTCGGCTGTGGGCGCACGCCCACGCTGCGTCCGTCGTTCAGCATCAGGAACGGCCGCGTCTCGTCAGGTCCCCAGCCGCCATGCTGGCCGCTGCCGACCGGCACCGGCTTGCCTTCCGACACCACCCAGCGCTTGCCGGGAACGCCGTGCCGGTTGGCCTCCGGTCGGCGCGCCATGTTGACGGCCGCGATCACCCCGCCGCTCGCTGCGAAGCCGTATTGGCCGAGCGCGTCGCCCGAAACGACGCCGTCGGCCCACGGCTCGCGGCGCATCTCGTCGAGCACGCCGAGCAGCGCCGATCGGCCGCGGTCGGTGGCGTAGAGCAGTGCCGCCGTGCCCTGCCCGGCCACCGCGACGTCGCCCGTCTCGAGCAGTTTCCACAGCCGGCGCTCGGCGAGCCAGTCCTCGATGCTCACGCTCGCGCCGATCGTTTCCTGGCCGTGGTCCGAGCCGACCAGCAGCAGGATCTCCTCGCCCTGCTCGCGCAGCCGCTCGACGGTGCGCGAGACTTCAGCGACGCAACGCTCGGCGCCGGCCAGCGCCTCGGCATGCGCCGGCGAGCCGAGCGGCACGCCGTGCAGCGTGTGGTCGGGATCGCAGATCCAGATCAGCGCGACCGCAGATCGCCCAATCGCCGGCCGCATCGTGGCTCACCGGCAGCGCGTCGAGCGCCTGGCCGCCCGGCCCGTGGCTGCCGCTGCGGTGATGGACGAAGCCGTGCGCGTCCGGATCGAGGAAGAACGCGGCGCCCGGCGAGACGTTCGAGAAGGCGATGAAGCCGCCGTCTTCCGCGACGCGCTCCGACAGCGCCGGCACCAGCAAGGTGCGCCCGGTGGCGCGCCGCATATGCTCGCGGAAATCCGGCGCGCCGACGTCGCGCACGACGATCTTGCCGCCCTCGAACAGGCCCATGCGATTGCCGTGCAGGCCATGCCGCGCCGGATGGCAGCCGGTGGTTACCGAGGCAGCCGAGGCGCGCGTCACCGACGGGAACACCGCGCTAACACCGCGCTGTGGGCGTCGCACCACACGCTTTTGCTCCGCAGCTCGTGCAGGACCGGAGTCGTCGCCGGGCCGATCCAGTTGCGCCCGAGCCCGTCGCAGCAAACCAACACCGTCCGGCGAGACATGCACCAATCTCCCTTGCGCCGCCCATCCGATGGTAGTCGAGTTGCCTCATGGTGGTCACGCGCCGTTCCACACCGCCCGTCAGCACGTTCCTGCCCGCTCTTGCCAGCGCCTACTACTGGGACTCGTTCGAGGCCCCGTTGAAGCGCGACACGCTGGCGATGCATGAAATCTATCTGGCGCTATTCGCCCACCACCCGCGATGGGCCCGGCGCCTTCTGATCCTGCGCGGCCGGATCGTCGCCCTGCTCGGGCTGAAGGCGTCGACAGTCGCCGACTTCGATGCCATCGAGATCAAATCCGCCTACGCGGTCGGCGAAAAGATCGCGCGTTTCACCCTGTTCGGACAAGACGACAACGAGATCGTCGCCGGGGGTGACGACAAGCATCTCGATTTTCGCGTCTCGGTGCTGAAGGTGAGCGGGCCCGGTTCGAGCCGTGTCGTGCTGTCGACCGCCGTGCGACTGCACAATTTCTTCGGCAAGGCCTATCTGTTCGTCATCCTGCCGTTTCACCGCATGGGCGTCAGGATTCTGGTGTCGAATGCCGTCAAGGCGGGCCGCCTCTGAGCCGGCATGCGTCGCCTGCCATGCGAATTCGATGCCTTGCGCGCCGCAGCCGTTAGGAGTGGACTTCGCCAATAGCCCAGGAGGAAACGATGCAGTTCGGGTATTTCACGATGCCATCGCACCCGCCGGAGAGGCCGCTCAAGGCCGGCCACGATTGGGACCTGCAGGTGATCCGCTGGCTCGACGAGCTGGGCTTCAGCGAATGCTGGATCGGCGAGCACCACACCGCGCCCTGGGAGCCGCATCCCTCGCCCGACCTGCTGGTCGCGCAGGCGCTGATGCAGACCAAGAACATTCGCCTCGGACCGGGTGGTTTCCTGCTGCCCTATCACCATCCCGCCGAGCTCGCCAACCGCGTCGCCATGCTCGACCACCTGTCGGGCGGCCGGCTCAACTTCGGCATCGCCGCCTCGGGCCTGCCGAGCGACTGGGCGATGTTCAACGTCGACGGCATGTCCGGCGTCAACCGCGACATGACCCGCGAGGCGCTCGAGATCATCCTCAAGCTGTGGAGCTCGCAGGAGCCGTTCGACTACAAGGGCAAGTTCTGGAGCGTCAGCCACCCGCCCGAGATGTTCGGCGTGCTGCGCCATCACATCAAGCCGCTGCAGAGCCCCCATCCGCCGATCGGTGTCGCCGGCCTGTCGAAGGGCTCCGACACGCTGAAGCTCGCCGGCGAGAAGGGTTTCCTGCCGATGAGCCTCAATCTCAACCCGGCCTATGTCGCCAGCCACTGGGAGGCGGTCGAGATCGGCGCCGCCAAGTCCGGCCGCACGCCCGATAGAGGCGAGTGGCGCATGGTGCGCGAGGTCTTCGTCGCCGACACCGACGCCGAAGCGATGAAGCTGTCGGCCGGCTCCTACATGGGCCGCATGATGCGCGAGTATTTCCTGCCGCTGCTCGGCCAGTTCGGCTTCCTGGAGTATCTCAAGCACGATCCGGGCACGGCCGATTCCGACGTCACGCCCGAATACTGCGCCCGGCACAACTGGATCGTCGGCTCGCCCAGGACGGTAATCGAGAAGATCGAGAAGATCTACGACGAGGTCGGCGGCTTCGGCCAGCTCCTGGTGTTCGGCTTCGACTATGCCGACAACCCCAAGGCGTGGCGCCATTCGCTCGAGCTGCTGTCAAAGGAGGTGATGCCCAAGGTGCAGCACCTCAAGCCAAAGGCCGCCAAGAAGATGGCGGCCGAATAGGATCATGTTCCTCTCCCCCACTAGGGGGAGAGGAGAAAGAACTAGTTCGCCTTCGCCAGGCCCCCCCAGTCGGCGGCCAGCACGCGACCGACCAGGGTGAAGCCGCCCTTGCCGTCGGGCCGGAAGATC
>VBAF01000093.1:9526-9982 GCA_005884705.1 Alphaproteobacteria bacterium | reverse complement strand
CCGTCGGCGTCGACCGGCTGCAGACCTGGTGGAAGCCCGGCGTGCTGTGCATCGGCGACGCGGCGCACACCATGTCGCCGATCGGCGGCGTCGGCATCAACATCGCCATTCAGGACGCGGTCGCCGCCGCCAACCTGCTTTCGGCACCGTTGCGCGAGGGGCGGCTCAGGGATTCCGACCTCGCCGCCGTCCAGGCGCGGCGCCTGTTCCCGGCGCGCGCCACCCAGGCGGCGCAGGTGTTCCTGCAGGACCGCATCATCGCGCCCTCGCTCGCGCGCGCCGGCGGCACGGTCAAGGTGCCGTTCATCGTGAAGCTGATGCAGTGGCTGCCGGTCCTGCGCCGCCTGCCGGCGCGGCTGATCGCGCTCGGCGTGCGACCCGAGCACGTGCGCACCAAGGCCGTCTAGCGGCTCGCCGAGACCAATAGGAAGGACGGTCGCCGATGGTCGATCTTCC
>VBAF01000093.1:0-9514 GCA_005884705.1 Alphaproteobacteria bacterium | reverse complement strand
GGCAGCGATCTCCTCGCGTGTCGGGCCCCATTCCTCGACGCGGCGTATGGCGAAGCCGGCCGCGATCAATAGATTCAGGTACGTCGCGAGCGTGCGGTGCTGTTTCACCACGCCCTCGGTGAGCCAATCGGTCGTGCGCGGGCCTTCGTCGAGATAGTCGGGTCCGGGCTCGGTGTAGAGCGGGTGCTCGGCGGAGAAGACGAAGCTGCCGCCCGGCACCAGCGCGCGGCGCACCATGGCGAACGGCCCGGCAAGGTTCTCGAGGTAATGCAGGGTGAGGGAGCTGTAAGCCAGGTCGAACGACCCGGCGGGCAGCTCGAGCGTCTCGAGATCGGCCTGGCGGTAGGTGATGGCCGGATCGGACGTCGTCTCGCGTGCCCGCGCCAGCATGTTGGCGGAGACGTCGAGGCCGAGCACCTCGGCGGCGCCGGCCTCGCGCGCCCAGCGGCAGAACCAGCCGAAGCCGCAGCCGAGATCGACGACGCGCCGGCCCGCCATCTCGGGCAGCATCGCGCGCACCGTCTGCCATTCCGGCGCGCCGTCGAGACCGTCGACGGAGCGCCGGAGGCGGGCGTAGCCGGCGAAGAAACCGGCGTCGTCGTAGATGTTCTGCGTCACGTCACTCGGCGCTACTTCACGTGGGAATGGGCCTTGTGCTGACGCACCGACAACACCAGCGCCGCGCCAAGATCGGCCAGCAGCTTGGCGCCGACCTCGTCGGTGAACTTGCCGTCGGCGAACTTGCTGGGCGCCGCGCCGATCATGACCTCCGGCTTGTTGATCATCCGGCCGTCGAGGAAAATCATCATCTGGCGCAGGTGATACTGCGAGCGGGCCGTGCCGAGCGGGCCGCCCGAGGCGCCGAACACCGCCATCGGCTTGCCGGCGAAGGGCTGCGGCGTCATGCGCGACAGCCAGTCGATGGCATTCTTCAGCACGCCCGAGACCGAGTAGTTGTATTCCGGCGAGGCGAAGACGACGCCGTCGGCGGCCAGCATCTTCTGCTGCGCGGTCTGCACCGGGTTGGGGAAGCCCTGCGCCTGGACATCGGCGTTGTAGAGCGGCCAGTCGCCGATCTCTATGGTCTCGACCGACGTGCCCTGCGGCAGGCGCTCGATGAACGCCTGCAGCGCCAGGCGGTTGAACGACCCTTTGCGCAGGCTTCCGCAGAACGCGACGAGTTTGATTGTTGGCTCGGACATTGCCTTTGCTCTCCTTGAGGACAGCCGGCTACATAGCAAACCATGGCGTTGCGCGACATCACTCTCGAGGACATCGAATCCCTGGCGGTGGGCGCCTGGGTGCTCGGAACCGGCGGCGGCGGCAGCCCCTATCTCGGGCTGCTCAACATGCGCGCGCTCTACAAGGAGGGCCATCAGGTTCAGCTCATGCCGGCGGCGGACCTGGCCGACGACGATTGGGTCGCCGCCGTCTCCAACATGGGCGCGCCGCTGGTCGGCCAGGAGCGCTTGACCGACAGCCGCACCATCGCGCGCGCCGTTTCCCTCATGGAGGAGCACATCCGCCTGCGCTTCCGCGGGATCATGTCGCTCGAGATCGGCGGCGGCAACTCGATCCAGCCCCTCATGGCGGCGGCGCATTTGAAACGCCCGGTGATCGATAGCGACATGATGGGCCGCGCCTATCCGGAGGCGCAGATGACCTCGGTCGCGGTCGGCGACCTCAAGCCCTGTCCGCTGGCGACCGTCGATGTGCGCGGCCTGGAATCGATCGTCGAATCGGTGCCGACCTGGAAGTGGATGGAGCGGGTGAGCCGCAAGATCTGCGTCGAATACGGCTCGATCGCCTCGACCTGCAAGGCGCCGCGCACCGGTGCCGAGGTGAAGGAGCGGCGCGGCGGTGCGCGAGGCCCAGCGGCGGCATGACGATCCGGTCGAAGCCATCCTGTCGGTCGAGCCGGGCAAGCTGCTCTACAAGGGCAAGGCGGTCGACGTGGCGCGCCGCGCGACCGAAGGCTTCCTGCGCGGCATCGCGCGCTTCGACGGGCTCGACGAATTCAGGGGTTCGCAGCTCACCATCAACTTCCAGAACGAATGGATCGTCGCCTGGCGCGACGGCGCGCCGCTCGCGATGACGCCCGACCTGATCTGCGTGCTCGACGCGGTCTCGGGCGAGGCGGTCGGCACCGAGACCATCCGCTACGGCCAGCGGGTGACGGTGATCGCCCTGCCGCCGCCGCCGGTGTTCCTGTCGCCCAAGGGCCTGCAGCATGTCGGCCCGCGCGCCTTCGGCTACGACATCGAGTTCAAGAGCGTGTTTGCGTGACGCGCCGCGAGCTCTCCCTCGACGACATCGAATCGCTCGCCGTCGGCGCCTGGGTCCTGGGCACCGGCGGCGGCGGCAATCCCTATCTGCCGTTGCTCAACATGCGCCTGCTCTACAAGCAAGGGCATCGCGTCGAGCTGATGGAGGCGAGCGACCTCGCCGACGACGACTGGGTCGGCACGGTGGCCAACATGGGCGCGCCGCTGGTCGGCCAGGAACGATTGACCGATAGCATGACATTGGCGCGCGCCGTGCTGGCAATGGAACGCCACATCGGCCGGCGCTTCGCTGCGTTGATGAGCATGGAGATCGGCGGCGCCAACGGCGTGCGGCCCTTCATGGCGGCGGCGCACCTCGAGCTGCCGGTCGTCGATTCCGACACGATGGGCCGCGCCTATCCCGAGCTGCAGATGACCTCCGTCGCGGTCGGCGGGCTGGCCGGCGATCCGGTGAGCCTGGTCGATGTGCGCGGCTTCGAGAGCATCGTGCACAAGGTGCCGAGCTGGAAATGGGCCGAGCGGATCGGCCGCAAGATCGTCACCGAGTACGGCTCGGTCGCCGCGACCTGCCAGCCGCCTCGGACCGGCGCGGAAGTAAAGAGATGGGGCATCCACGGCACCACGACCAAGGCGATCGCCATCGGCGCGGCGGTGCGCGAGGCCCAGCGGCGGCATGACGATCCGGTCGAAGCCATCCTGTCGGTCGAGCCGGGCAAGCTGCTCTACAAGGGCAAGGCGGTCGACGTGGCGCGCCGCGCGACCGAAGGCTTCCTGCGCGGCGTGGCGCGGTTCGACGGGCTCGACGAATTCAGGGGTTCGCAGCTCACCATCAACTTCCAGAACGAATGGATCGTCGCCTGGCGCGACGGCGCGCCGCTCGCGATGACGCCCGACCTGATCTGCGTGCTCGATTCGGTGTCGGGCGAGGCGGTCGGCAGCGAAACCATCCGCTACGGCCAGCGGGTGACGGTGATCGCGCTGCCGCCGACGCCGATCTTCCTCACGCCGAAGGGGCTCGAGCATGTCGGCCCGCGCGCCTTCGGCTACGACCTCGATTTCAGGAGCGTGTTTTCAGCATGAGACGCATCGGCATCGACGTGGGCGGCACCAATACCGACGCCGTCCTGATCGAAGAGGGCAGGGTGGTGCGCGCCGTCAAGGCGCCGACCAGCGAGGATGTCACGACCGGCATCCTCGATTCGCTGCAGAGCCTCGGTTCGACCGGCGTGCTCGCGGGCCGGAAGATCGACGGTGTGATGATCGGCACCACGCATTTCATCAATGCGGTGGTCCAGCGCCGCAGCCTCACCAGGGTTGCGGCGCTGCGGCTCGGCATGCCGGCCTCCGCCTCGCTGCCGCCGTTCTGCGACTGGCCGGAGGATCTGGCGGCGCTGGTGCGCGGCGGCGTGTGGATGGTCGAGGGCGGCCATGAATATGACGGCCGACCGTTCATGCCGCTCGACGAGGCGGCGGTGATCGGGGCGGCCGAAGAGATGAAGGCGGCGGGCCTCGCCTCGGTCGGCATCTCCGCGATCTTCTCGCCGCTCGATCCCAGCCACGAACGGCGCGCCGCCGAGCTGGTGGCCCAGGTGATCCCCGAGGCCGACATCACCTGCTCGTCCGATCTCGGCCGCATCGGCCTGCTCGAGCGCGAGAATGCGGGCCTGCTGAATGCCGCGCTGGCCGACCTCGCGCGCGACACGATCGCGGCGTTCGAGAAGGCGATCGCCGATTCGGGCGTTGATGCGCCGCTGTTCATCACCCAGAACGACGGCACCGTGGCCGAAGCGGGCCAGGCGCGTCGCCTGCCGGTCTACAGCTTCGCTTCGGGCGCCACCAACTCGATGCGCGGCGCGGCCTACCTTTCCGGGCTTTCCGACGCCATGGTGATCGATGTCGGCGGCACCACGACCGATGTCGGCCAGCTCAAGCACGGCTTTCCGCGGGAAGCCAACTCCGTCGTCAAGGTCGGCGGCGTGCGCACCCTGTTCCGCATGCCCGACCTCCTGTCGATCGGCTTGGGCGGCGGCAGCCACGTCCAGCTCGATCCGCTCAAGGTCGGGCCGGTGTCGGTCGGCTATCGGCTGCTCAAGCAAGGCATCGCCTTCGGCGGCACGCAACTCACGACGACCGACATCGCTGTTGCCTCCGGTGTCCTCGACCTCGGCGACCGGAAGAAGGTGGCACAGCTCGATGCCGCGACCTGCCGCAAAGTGTTCGGCGAGGCGGCGCGCATGGCCGAGGAGGCGATCGACCGCATGAAGACCGAGGCCGGCGACGTGCCGCTGATCGCGGTCGGTGGCGGCGCCTTCCTTATTCCCGAGAAGCTGGCCGGCGTCTCGCAGGTGATCCATGTCGAGCACGGCGATTGCGCCAATGCGGTGGGGGCGGCGATCGCCCAGGTGTCGGGCGAGTGCGACCAGATCTTCAAGGACCTGAGCCGCGCCGAGGCCTTGTCGGCGGCGCAGGGCATCGCCAACGATCGCGCGGTGGCGGCGGGTGCGGCGCGCGCCTCGCTCACCACCATCGAAAGCGAGGATATGCCGCTCGCCTACCTGCCGGGAAATTCGGTTCGCGTCCGGGTTCGCGTCGTGGGAGATGTCGCCCCCGGCTGAAACCGGCGAACGGGGAGGGCAACGATGAAAAAATTGCCGATGCTGGCCGCGACGGCGCTTGCCGCCGCGCTGCTCGCACTGCTCGCTGCTTGCGACAAGCCGGGCGCGACGGCCCCATCCACTGCGGCCGCGCCGCAGCGGCTCGGCCATGCCGGCCGGTGGCTGACCGACGCGCAGGGCCGCGCGGTGATCCTGCGCGGCTTCAACATGGTCAACAAGTTCGCGCCGTTCACGCTCTCGGCCACCGGCTTCGGCGAGGAGGACGCAGTCCTTCTTCAGAAGGACGGCTTCAACGCGGTTCGCGTCGGCGTGATCCACAGCGGCGTCGAGCCGCGGCCCGGCGAGTACGACGAGCGCTATCTCGACGATATCGAGCGGACCGTCAGCCTGCTGGCGCGCCATGGCATCCTGTCGTTGGTCGATTTCCACCAGGATCTCTATGGCCCGGTGTTCGACGGCGAAGGCCTGCCGGAATGGGCGACCCTACTGGACGGCATGCCGGCCGGCGCCAGCCGCGGCTTTCCCTTCGACTATTTCGAGCGGCCGGCGGTGGCGCGCGCCTTCGACAACTTCTGGCACAACCGGCCGGGCCCCGGCGGGGTCGGCCTGCAGGATCGCTATGCCGCTGCCTGGCGCCATGCGGCGGCACGGTTCGCCAAGGTCGAGGGCGTGATGGGCTACGACCTGATGAACGAGCCGTTTCCGGGCAGCCTGTGGCGCGAATGCAGCATCACCGGCTGCCGCGAGTTCGACCAGCGCTTCCTCGCGCCGTTCTGGGCGAAGGTGATCGGCGCGATCCGCCAGAGCGATCCGCGGACGCTGATCTTCTACGAGCCCAACGTCATCTTCGACTTCGATGCGGCGACATACATCCCGCGCCTCGACGACCCGCGGCTCGGCTTCAGCTTCCATCCCTACGTCCAGATGGCCAAGGGGCTCGGCATGGCCGAGCAGCATGCGGTGACGACGGGTTCGGCGCTGTTCGCCACGGAATGGGGCGCCACGACGGACGTCTCGGCGATCCGTAATGGCGCCGATCTGATGGACGGCGCGATGATGTCCTGGCTGTACTGGGCGTGGGCCAACAAGACGCCGTTCAAGATCCCGGGGATCGGCGGGCTGCTGCCGAAGGGCAGCGAGAACCAGGGCATCGTGCTCGACCTCACCCGGCCGCGGGTTCCCGCCAACGTGCATGAGGACCGGCTGGCGGCGCTCGCCCGCCCGTTCCCGCGCGCGGTGGCGGGCACGCCGGTGCGGTTCGGCTACGACCCGGCCAAGCGCGTCTTCCATCTCACCTACCGGCCGCAGCCCGTCGGCGCGCAGCCGCTGGCGGCCGGCGCCGAGACCGAGATCTTCTGCCCGCCGCGCGCCTATCCGCAGGGCTACAAAGTCATCGTCCACGGCGCTTCGATGGCCTCGGCACCGGGGGACAATGTCCTGCGTTTGATCCATGACCGCAGCGCGGCCGAGGTCACGGTGCGCGTCGAACCGCGCTAGGGTTCCCTCAAGACAACGTGAAGCGGCGGGCAGCAGCCACGCCGCGGCGCCTGATATGCTCCGGCCGTCCGGCGGCCTTCCGCCGGCCCCAACCCGGAGACCCCCATCATGAAGATGACGATGCTTACCGCGGCAGTCCTGCTGGCTCTGGCACCGGCCGCGTTCGCCGCGAGCGAGACCTACACCGCCGACCTCAAGGCCTCGAACGAAGTCCCCGCCAACGACAGCAAGGCCTCGGGCATGCTCAACGCGACCTACGACACGGCGAGCAAGAAGCTCACCTACACGGTGACCTACAAGGACCTGAGTGGCGCGGCCACGGCGGCTCACTTCCACGGTCCGGCCGACGCCAAGGCCAACGCCGGGGTCGTCGTGCCGACCAAGGACATGACGCCGAGCCCGCTGAAGGGCGAGGCGACCCTGACCGACGCCCAGGCCGCCGATCTGCAGGCCGGCAAGTGGTACTACAACGTACACACCGCGGCGAACAAAGGCGGCGAGATTCGTGGCCAGGTAATGAAGAAGTAGCCGCCGCTACTTCTCGCGCCGATAGAGGAAGCAATTGTCGGCGTGGGGCATCTTGATGCCCTGATAGAACGTCATGGCCGTCGGCGCCGACAGCAGCAACGTGGTTGTCTGCGCGCCGCCGGCGGCCTTGCGCGTCTCCTCGATCAGGCACTTGCCGATGCCGTGGCCCTGGAAGGCGCGGTCGACGGCTAAATCGGAGAGATAGCAGCAGAAGCAGAAGTCGGTCAGCGAGCGGGCGAAGCCGATCAGCCGGCCGGCTTCGCGCGCCGTCACGAACAGGTTGCTGTGTTTGAGGTAGCGTTCGACCCGGCCGCGATCCTCGACCGGGCGGTTGAGGCCCGACTTCCTCACCACGTCGATGTACTCGTCGGCGCCGAGATAGTCCTCGGTGGCATAGGCGATCGTCATTGCGTCAACCATCTCCTCAAGGCGGCCGAGACCTCGGCCGGTTTCTCCAGCGGCGCCATGTGGCCGCACTTCTCGATCACCGCGAGCTGCGAATGGCCGATGTCGGCCGCCATCTCCTCGGCGCGGACGAGCGGCGTGGCGATGTCCTGGCGGCCGACCAGCACCAGCGTCGGCACCTTGATGTCGACCAGCAGCGGGCGGCTGTCGGGCCGGCCGATCATCGCCGTCTGCTCGCGGCAGAAGCCGTCGGCGCCGACTTCGGCTGCCATCTCGAGGATCGGCTGGATGATCGACTGGTCGCCAAGGTGGTCGCGGTGCACGATCTGCGGCAGCAGCGAGGGCTGCACGCCGTGGAAGCGGCCGAGCCCGGTCTGCGCGATGAAGCCGCGCCGCCGCGCCGTCGCTTCGGCCGTGTCCGGCGTCGCCTGGGTGTCCATCAGCGCCAGCCGCTCGACCCGCTGCGGCGCGCGCCGCAGGATCTCGAAGCAGACATAGCCGCCCATCGAGAAGCCGCCGAGCGCGAAGCGCTCGGGTGCCGCGTCGAGGGTCGCCTGCGCCATGGCGCCGATCGACTCGTGGTGCCACAGCTCGGGCACGATCGCGTCGGCCAGGTCGGCGAGGTCTGCGATCTGGCGTTCGAACAGGCGGCGCGTGTTGAGCAGGCCCGGCAGCAGGACGAGCGTGGCCATCAAATCTGGATCTGATTGCCGAGCTCGATGGCGCGGTTGGGCGGGATGCGGAAAAAGGTCTTGGTCGCCGAGGCGCTGTGGCTGAGCGAGATGAAGAAGTCGCGCCGCCATTTGCCGAGCTTGGAGCGGGTCGAGGGCACGAGCGTCTCGCGGCCGAGGAAGAAGCTGGTCTCCATCTCGTCGTAGGCGATGCCATGCGGCCGGCAGGCGCGCAAGGCGGCCGGCACGTCGGGCTGCTCCATGAAGCCGTAGCGGGCGACCACCGAGTAGAAGCCCTTGCCCAGCCGCTCGACCTCGACGCGGCGCGCCTCGGGCACGCGCGGCACGTCCATGGTGTCGACCTGCATGATGATGATGCGCTCGTGCAGGATCTTGTTGTGCTTGAGGTTGTGCAGGAAGGCCGGCGGGGTCGAGGAGGCGTCAGCGGTCAGGAACACCGCCGCGCCGGCGACGCGGTCGGGCGCGCGCTCCATGCGCTCGAGGAACTTCGGCAGCGGCAGCGATGAGTCGGCGATATCGGCGCTGACCAGCTCGCGGCCGCGCCGCCAGGTGGTGATGGTGAAGAACACCAGCGCCGCCACCATGAGCGGCAGCCAGCCGCCCTCGGGGATCTTGAGCGCGTTGGCGATGAAGAAGGCGGCGTCCGGAATCGCCAGGAAGCCGAACACCGCGACCGCGACCGGCCATTTCCACTTCCACACCAGGATCGCCACCGCGAGCGCCAGCGCCGCGTCGACCAGCATGGCGCCGGTGACGGCCAGGCCATAGGCGCCGGCGAGCTTGTCCGACGAGCCGAAGCCCACCACCAGGGCGATGATGGCGGCCATCAGTATCCAGTTGACCCGTGGGATGTAGATCTGGCCGATCTCGGTCTCCGAGGTGTGCTGGATCTCCATGCGCGGCAGGTAGCCGAGCTGGATCGCCTGGCGGGTCAGCGAGAACACGCCCGAGATCACCGCCTGCGAGGCGATCACCGCGGCCAGGGTCGACAGCACGACCAGCGCCAGCGTCATCTCCTTCGGCACCAACTCGAAGAAGACCTGCTTGACCACCGTCGGGTCCTCGATGATCAGCGCGCCCTGGCCGAAATAGTTCAGCATCAGGCCGGGCAGCACGACGAACAGCCAGGCGAACCGGATCGGCCTCCTGCCGAAATGGCCCATGTCGGCGTAGAGCGCCTCGGCGCCGGTGACCGCCAGCACGATCGAGCCGAAGGCAAAGAAGATCGAAAAGCCGCGGTCGGCGATCAGGTTGATGCCGTACATCGGGTTGACCGCCACCAGCACCTGCGGATGCTTGGCAATCTGCCAGGCGCCGAGCACGCCCAGCACGAAGAACCACACCAGCATCACCGGCCCGAACAGCCGGCCGACATCGGCGGTGCCGCGCGACTGCAGGATGAACAGCCCGACCAGGATGACCAGCGACATCGGCACGACGTAGGCGGTGAGCCCGGGCGCCACCGCCTCGAGGCCCTCGACGGCCGACATCA
>VBAF01000092.1:7398-16192 GCA_005884705.1 Alphaproteobacteria bacterium | reverse complement strand
GTCCGAATCGAGCGTCAGGAAGCCGCCGAAGCCCAGCGTTGCCGGAACCTGCAGCTTGACCATCTGCTGCCGATACCAGCCCGGCAGGGTGTAGAAGCGGCTGAGGGGGCCGAAGAAATCGCTCTCCGACCGCACCGACACCTCGATGTTGGCGAAACGCGGCAGGCTGGTGCGCAGCAATGCGACATCGTTGCGCGGCGCTACGATCAACAGCTCGAACGGCCGGCTGTCGCGCCAATGCTTGGCCAGCGATTCGATCAGCAGGCCAGCGCGTTCGAGATCGCCCCGGCGCTGAAGCTTGCGCAGGGCCAACGGCAGGATGGCTTGACGGATTTCGGAAAACATCGGGTCTGCAACTATATTTAGGACCAGCAGCGGCGGTTATCAAATGGTACGGCCCGCAAGACCGCAAAGATGCGGGCAGCACGCATGACGATCGCCATCCAATGCAAAAGCGGCCGCCTCAACCGGCGAGTCAAACAGGGAGGCTTCACGTCTGGGAGACGTGGGATCACTAGGATCCCGAGTTTCGAACGCGATCAGCCGAAACCGCTCGTGTCGAAGACCTGAGGCCAAACTACGCGCTCTCCTCGGCAATGTGAGCGCCCTTGTTTTGGACACTGGCATGCGGACTGCGCATGTCTCGCACTTGTCATGCAATACACGACGTTATGACGGCTAAAAGCGTGTCTCGGCCACTTTGCGCAGCAGGAAATCGCGAAACACCGCGATTCGCTTGGAATGGCGCAGTTCTTCAGGGTACGTGAAGTAGACGTCGGTGGTGCGGACATTGAGGTCCGGCAGCAGCATCTCGAGCTTGGTCGACTCGCGAGCGAGATAGTCGGGCAGCGAAGCTATCCCCAGCCCCGATTCAACCGCACGGAAGATGCCATAGACGTTGTTGACCCGCAGCACCACCAGACGGGCGTTCTGATCGATATTGCCCTCGCGCATGGTCGGCATTGCCCTCGCGCAGCAGCCAATTGACGTCTTGGACCGGCGCCCGTGCATCCTCGCCGAAGATGATCAGGCGATGCTGATCGAGTTCCTCGACCGCCTGAGGCTTGCCGTACTTCTGGATGTAGCCGTGCGAGGCGTAGACGTGGCTACGCACCGTCAGAAGATGGCGCTGCACCAGGCCGGGCTGGCGCGGCATCATCATGCGGATGGCGACATCGGCCTCGCGCATGCCGAGGTCGAGCTCGTTGTCCGACAGCACGAGGCTGACGTCGATGTCGGGATACATCGTGATGAAGTCGTGCATCTGCGCCGTCAGCCAGGTCGAGCCGAAGCCGACCGTGGTCGTGACCTTGAGCCGGCCGGCGGGCTTGTCCTGGTTGGCGCGCAGCAGCGCCTCGGCGGTGTTGACCCTGGCCGCCATGTCGCGCGCGGTGCGGTAGAGCAGCTCACCCTGCTCGGTCAGGATCAGGCCGCGGGCATGACGGTGGAACAGCATGACGCCAAGCTGCTCCTCGAGCGCGCCGATCTGGCGGGAGATCGCCGACTGGCTGAGCTTCAGCCCCTCGCCCGCATGCGTGAAGCTGCCGGCATCGGCGACTGCCTGGAAGATCCGCAGCTTGTCCCAGTCCATCACCTACTCCGCGGCTTGCGCCACCCGCGCCTCCCGGCTCGCCAACCACTTCTCGGCTTCCAGCGCGGCCATGCAGCCGGTGCCGGCCGCGGTGACGGCCTGGCGGAAGATCTTGTCCTGCACGTCGCCCGCGGCGTAGACGCCTTCGATGTCGGTCGCCGTCGAATCGGGCCTGGTCAGCAGATAGCCCTCGCTGTCCATCGCCAGCTTGCCCTTGAACAGCTCGGTGTTGGGCGAATGGCCGATGGCGATGAACACGCCGTCGGTCGGCAAGGTGCTCTCGGCGCGGCTCTTGACGTTGCGCAGCCGCACCGCCTTGACCAGCGGCGCCGGCGCGGTCTCGCCCAGGATCTCTTCGAGCACGGTGTCCCAGAGCACGGTGACCTTGGGATTCCTGAACAGCCGGTCCTGCAGGATCTTCTCGGCACGGAAGCTGTCGCGGCGATGGATCAGGGTCACCTTCGAGGCGTGATGCGTAAGGTAGAGCGCCTCCTCGACCGCGGTGTTGCCGCCGCCCACGACCACCACTTCCTTGCCGCGGAAGAAGAAGCCGTCGCAGGTCGCGCAGGCCGACACGCCGCCGCCACGGAACGACTCCTCGGTCGGGAGGCCGAGCCATTTGGCGGTGGCGCCGGTCGAAATGATCAATGCGTCCGCCTCATAGCGGTCGCCGGAATCGCCGATGCAGGCGAACGGGCGCTTGGCCAGGTCGACCTCGACCACGGTGTCGAAGAAGAGTTGCGTGCCGACATGCTCGGCCTGCTTCTGCATCTGCTCCATCAGCCACGGGCCTTGGATGACGTCGGCGAAGCCCGGATAGTTCTCGACGTCGGTGGTGATGGTGAGCTGGCCGCCCGGCTGGATCCCCTGCACCAGCATGGGCTTGAGACTCGCGCGGGCCGCATAGATGGCCGCGGTGTAGCCCGCGGGTCCGGAACCCAGGATTAGAACCTTACCACGATGTACTGCTGCCATGACCTATTCGCATCCCGCTCGCCGCATGACGCTGACATATATGCAAAGCTCGGCGTCGTTGCACGGCCGTTGTACGGAACCCGGCGCAATTGTCCTCAGAAAAGCCGGGGCTTCTCGCAACTTTATTGCGCGCGTGGCATGGTTCTGGCATAGACCGCCGCCAATGGAGGAAATCCCATGGCTCGGGCAAAGCTCGATCGGATCGACCGGCGAATTCTCAGCGATCTGCAGGCCAACGGCCGCATGACAAATGTGGAGCTGGCGGAGCGCGCCGGCATATCGGCGCCGCCCTGCCTGCGCCGGGTGCGGGCGCTCGAGCGCGCCGGCATCATCAAGGGCTACCACGCCGAGCTCAGCCCCGAGGCGCTGGGCTACAGCGTCTCGGTATTCGCGCTGGTCGGCCTCAACAGCCAGGCCGAGACCGACCTCAAATCGTTCGAGGAGCTGGTGTCGGGCTGGCCCGAGATCCGCGAGTGCCACATGCTGGCGGGCGAGGCCGATTTCCTGCTGAAGATCGTCGCCGAAACCTGGGACGACTATCAAAAATTCCTGACCACGCGGCTCACCTCGGCGCCCAATGTCAGCCACGTCAAGTCGATGATGGTGTTCCGCACCGCCAAGCAGCTGCCGGGCGTTCCCATTTCCACGGAATAAGCGCGTTCAGATGCGCGAGCCCGACGTTACCCTCGAGCGCCTGCACGAGATCGCCGACGCTTTCGCGCGGCGCGATGTCGAGGGCATCGTGAACTCGTTTGCAGAAGATGGTGAATTCCGCAACGCCAAGGGCCCAGACTTCTGGGGCCAGAGCTACAAGGGCAAGGCCGCGATCCGCTCCTACTTCGAGCCGTTGTTCACCGCGGCGGGCGACATCGCCTGGAAGCACACCAGCGAATTCATCTGCGGCAACCGGGCAGTCACCGAATGGCACCGCACGGCGACGCTCAAGACCGGCGAGAAGCAGTCGTGGCTCGGCTGCGACCTCTACACCTTCCGCCGCGGCCTGATCGTGCTGAAGGACACCTACATCAAGGCCGTCGTCTGATCCGGAATGACAAAGACCCACTTGCGGGAAACGCTGTGTAGCGATAATCTCGCCACCGTACACAGCGTTACCGTTTAGCGACGGAGGGTCCCATGAAGAACCTCTTGCAGGCTGCGCGGGTCCTGCTGATGGATCTCGCCTCGACCATCCTGTTCCTGGTCGTCTATCTCGCCACCGACAACCTCTACGTCGCGGTCGGGCTCGGCATGGTGCTGGGGGTGGCCCAGATCGGCTGGCAGTACGCCCGCCGGCAGCCGATCGGCAGCCTCCAGCTCTTGAGCGTGGTGCTGATCCTGGCCTCGGGCACGGCGACCTTCTTCACGCGCGACCCGACCTTCGTGATGCTGAAGCCCAGCGTGATCTACTGCATCGTCGGCGTGGTGATGCTGCGGCGCGGCTGGATGAACCGCTACCTGCCCGAGCGCGCCCAGCCGGTCGCCGATGTCGCCACGACGTTCGGCTATGTGTGGGCCGCCCTGATGTTCGCCTCTGCCGCCCTCAACATCGCGCTGGCGCTCTCGCTCGACCCCAAGAGCTGGGCGGCGGTCATGTCGGCCTGGGGCATCGCCAGCAAGATCAGCCTGTTCCTGATCCAGTATGGCTGGATGACCGCGGTCGGCCGGCGCCGCGCCGCGACGGCGGTCCCTGCCGCCTGATCCTCAGGCCGGCGCCTGCAACAGGTGCTCGACCCGGATCGGCAGCGTCCGGCAGCGGATGCCGGTGGCATGGAACACGGCATTGGCGACCGCCGCGTTCACGCCGGTGTTGCCGAGCTCGCCGACGCCTTTGATGCCCAGTGGATTCACCCGCTCGTCGCGCTGCGGCAGCAGGATGGTTTCGATGCGGCCGATGTCGGCATGGACCGGCATGTGGTAGCCCGCGAGATCGCGGTTGACGTAGCGCGCCGTGCGGCGATCGAGCTCGGTCGCCTCGTGCAGCGCCGCTGACAATCCCCAGATCTGACCGCCCATCAACTGGCTGCGGGCAGTCCGGGCGTTGACGATGGTTCCGGCGGCGAAGGCGCCGACCATGCGCGGCACGCGCACCTCGCCCGTGTCGACATGGACATGCGCCTCGACGAAGTGTGCGCCCGAGGAAAAGAACGCGTGCTTGTCGCGCACCGCGCCGGCGAACATCGGGATGCCGCGCCGGATCAGGAACTGCGAGAAGGGAAAGGCGCCGCGCGGCTTGAACGTCGCCTCCGCCACCAGCGGCCCGGTCCGCGGCGCGCCCGCCGCCGCGGCGCGCTTGCCCGCGAGCCTGTCGCAGGCCAGCGCAACGGCGTTGCAGTTGCTCGCCGTCGAGACCGAACCCGCGGTCAGCGGCGCGGCCGGCAGACGGGAATCGCCGAGCCTGACCTCGATGCGGTCGATCGGCAGCGCCAGCCGATCCGCCGCGGTCTGCGCCAGGATGGTGTAGGCGCCGGTGCCGATCTCGTGCGTGCCGATCTCGATCAGCACCCTGTCGTCGGGAAAAAGCGTCGCCCGGCAGTCCGCCGCCGCTACCTGCGCCGGATAGGCCGCGGCGGCGCAGCCGAAGCCGACCAGCCATTCGCCCCGCCGCATGGCGCGCGGATGGGCCGCGCGCTCGCGCCATCCGAAGGCCTCGGCGGCGGCGTCGAAGCACGGCATCAGCGCGCGGCTGCTGAACGGCTTTCGGCTGACCGAGTCGACCAGGGTGTCATTGCGCCGCCGCAGCTCGACCGGATCGAGGCCGATGGCGTGCGCCAGCTCGTCGACCGCCGATTCCATCGCAAAGAAATACGGCACTTCCGGCGGCGCGCGCATGAAGCCGGGCGTCTGGCGATCCGCCTCGACGACCTGGACCTCGGTGCGGATGTTGGGACAGGCATAGAGCCGGGCCGTGTTCTCCGAGCCGGCGAGCACGAAATTGTCGGTGCGGCTGGTGAGCTCCCAGCTGTCGTGACGCAACGCGACGAAACGGCCTTGCCGATCGGCGGCAAGCCGCACGCGATGACGCGTCTCGGCACGGAAGGTCATCAGCGTGAAGCCCTGCTGGCGCGTCACGACCAGGCGCACCGGACGGCCGAGCGCGCGCGCCGCGAAGGCAACCAGCGGCGTCGACGGCGGCATGTTGCGGGCGCCGAACGCGCCGCCGACGAAGGGCGCGATCACCCGGACCCGTTTGGGCGAGAGGCCGAGCTGCTTGGCGATGCCGCGCTGCGTGCCGATGACATGCTGGGTGGATTCCCACACCGTCAGGTCGTCGCTGTCCCAGGCGCAGATGACCTGGAACAGCTCCATCGGATTGTGGTGCTGTGCCGGCGTCTCGTAACGCGCATCGACCTTGTGCGGTGCGGCCGCGAAGGCTTCATCCGCGTCGCCGACCTTGAGCCGCGTCTTGGCCAGCATCGACTTCGCAGGCCGGGCCTCGGCGCCCGGAGAGTCGAAGCCCGCCGTCGGGGCTTTCTCGTCGTAGGTCAAGACCAGCCGGTCGGCGGCTTCGCGCGCCGCTTCCGCCGTTTCCGCGACGACCAACGCCACGATCTGCCCGGCGAAGTGGATTTGCGGCGAGCCGAGCGGCTGGACGCGCGAATTGGTGTAGCCGCCGGACAGCAACGGCCGCCCGGGCTTCACTCTCTTGCCCACGTTCCGATGGGTAAAGATCTCGAGCACGCCGGGCACGGCGCGCGCCGCGGCCTGGTCGATGGCGACGATCGAGCCGCGCGCGATGGTGCTGAGCGCCAGGGCGGCGTGCGCGGCGCCCGGAACACGATGATCGTCGCCGTACCGGGCCGCGCCGGTCACCTTGGCCACGCCGTCGAGGCGCGGCAGGCCTTGACCGATTGTGCCGGGCGGCAACGGGGACATCGTCAGGCAACGAACATAGCGCGGATGGGTTGCCCGGCGGCGCGTCGCCGCCGGCTATTTGAACTGGACGCCGACGACCTCGTAGGAGCGCGCACCGCGCGGCGTCTGGACCTCGACGGTGTCGCCGACAGTCTTGCCGATCAGCGCCCGGCCGATCGGCGAAGTCACCGAGATGCGCCGCTTGGCGAGGTCGGCCTCGTAGGGTCCGACGATCTGGTACTTCACCTTCTCCTCGGTGTCCTCGTCGGCGAGCTGCACAGTGGCGCCGAACTTCACGATCTTGCCCGAGAGCTTGGAGAAATCGATCACCTCGGCGCGCGAGATGATGTCCTCGACCTCCATGATGCGGCCTTCGATGAAGCTCTGCTTCTCGCGCGCGGCGGTATACTCGGCGTTTTCCGACAGATCGCCGTGCTCGCGCGCCGCCGCGATCGCCTTGATGATCGCAGGTCGTTCCACGCTCTTGAGGGTCTTCAGCTCGTCCGCGAGGCTCTTCAGCCCCTCGGCCGTCATCGGCACCTTTTCCATGATCACAATGGTCCCCAATCAATCGAACGGCGTCAACGCCCAACCACCCACCGCGGTTGCACGGCGGGGTGCAATTCGGCGGATGAGGGGCGCTAAAAGGTGCCTTTGAAGTAGGATTGCAAGGGCGCCACGTCGAGCGCCCCGCCATGCACGGCGGCGATGCCCTCGACCGAGGCCTTGGCGCCGGCGACGGTGGTGTAATAGGCGATTTTGTTCATCAGCGCGGTGCGCCGCAGCGTGAAGCTGTCGGTCAGCGCCGAGGCGCCGTCCACCGTGTTGAAAACCAGCTGGATCTTGCCGTCCTTCATCAGGTCGACGATGTGCGGCCGGCCCTCCAGCACCTTGTTCACCCGCTGCGCAGCGATGCCGTGCTTGGCGAGGAAATCGGCGGTGCCGCCGGTCGCGACGACCTTGAAGCCGAGCTCAATCAGCCGCTTGACCGGCTTGACCATCGCCGCCTTGTCGGGATCCTTGACCGATACGAAGACCTGGCCGTCGATCGGCACCTTGCTGCCCGCGCCGAGCTGGCTCTTGGCAAAGGCGCGGCCGAAATCCTGATCGAGCCCCATGACCTCGCCGGTCGAGCGCATCTCGGGCCCGAGGATCACGTCGACGCCGGGGAAGCGCGCGAAGGGGAACACCGCCTCCTTGACCGCGATGTGCTTGCCCCTGGCCTTCTTGATGGCGAGCGACTTAAGCGACTCGCCGACCATCAGGCGGGCGGCGAACTTGGCGATCGGCTGGCCGGTCGCCTTGGCGACAAACGGCACGGTGCGGCTGGCGCGCGGATTGACCTCGAGCACGAAGACCTCGCCGTCCTTGACCGCGTACTGCACGTTCATCAGGCCGACGACCTGCAGCGCCTTGGCCATCGCCTCGGTCTGGCGCTCGATCTCGCCGATGATCTTGTGTGGCAGCGAATAAGGCGGCAGCGAGCAGGCCGAATCGCCGGAATGGATGCCGGCTTCCTCGATATGCTCCATGATCCCGGCGACGAACACGTTCTGGTCCTTGTCGGCCAGCGCGTCGACATCGACCTCGATTGCGTCACGCAGGTAGGAATCGATCAGCACCGGATTGGCGCCCGAGACCTTCACCGCGTCGCGCATGTAGCGCTGCAGGGCATCGAGATCGTAGACGATCTGCATCGCGCGCCCGCCCAGCACGTACGATGGCCGGATGACGACCGGATAGCCGATCCTCTCGGCAATCTTGATCGCCTCGGCCTCGGAGGTCGCCGTGCCGTTGTCGGGCTGGCGCAGCTTCAGCATGTGGATCAGCTTCTGGAAGCGGTCGCGGTCCTCGGCCAGATCGATCGCGTCGGGCGAGGTGCCGAGGATCGGGATGCCGGCCGCCTCGAGCGGCTTGGCCAGCTTGAGCGGCGTCTGGCCGCCGAACTGCACGATCAGCCCCAGCAACTCGCCGTTGCGGCGCTCGACCTCGACCAGCTCGATCACGTCCTCGGCCGTGAGCGGCTCGAAATAGAGGCGGTCGGCGGTGTCGTAGTCGGTCGACACGGTTTCCGGGTTGCAGTTGACCATGATGGTCTCGTAGCCGGCCTCGCGCAGGGCATAGACTGCATGGACGCAGCAATAGTCGAACTCGATTCCCTGGCCGATGCGGTTCGGACCGCCGCCCAGGATGATGACCTTGCGCTTGTCGGTGGGCTGCGCCTCGCACTGCGCCGGACGATGGCCATCGCCCTCGTAACAGGAATAGAGATAGGGCGTGCGCGATTCGAACTCGGCGGCGCACGTGTCGATCCGCTTGAACACCGGCCGCACGCCGAGCGCCCGGCGGCGCTTGGCGACTTCGGCGGCGGACAGG
>VBAF01000092.1:1042-7366 GCA_005884705.1 Alphaproteobacteria bacterium | reverse complement strand
CTCCTTGGGGAGGCCATCCTTGCGGACCGCCGCCTCGGCGTCGACGAGCTGCTGGATCTCGCGCAGGAACCACGGCTCGTATTTCGAGGCGTGCGCCACCTCCTCGACCGAGAGGCCGTGACGGAAGGCCTGGGCGATCACCAGGATGCGGTCGGGCGTCGGACGGGCCAGTGCGCCGACGATCGCCGACTTGTCCGGCGCGCCCTTGATCTCAATCTCGTTCAGGCCGGTGAGGCCCGTCTCCATCGAGCGCAGCGCCTTCTGCAGTGATTCCTGGAAGGTCCGGCCGATCGACATCGCCTCGCCGACGCTCTTCATCGAGGTGGTGAGGATCGCCTCGGCGCCCGGGAATTTCTCGAAGGCGAAGCGCGGCATCTTGGTGACGACGTAGTCGATGGTCGGCTCGAACGCCGCCGGCGTGTTGCCGGTGATGTCGTTCAAGAGCTCGTTGTCGTTCAAGAGCTCGTCGAGCGTGTAGCCGACGGCGAGCCGCGCCGCGACCTTGGCGATCGGGAAGCCGGTCGCCTTGGAGGCGAGCGCCGAGGAGCGCGAGACGCGCGGGTTCATCTCGATCACCACCATGCGGCCGCTCGCCGGGTCGATCGCGAACTGCACGTTCGAGCCGCCGGTATCGACCCCGATCTCGCGGAGGCACGCGATCGAGGCGTTGCGCATGATCTGATATTCCTTGTCGGTGAGCGTCAGCGCCGGCGCGACGGTGACCGAATCGCCGGTGTGCACGCCCATCGGATCGACGTTCTCGATCGAGCAGATGATGATGCAGTTGTCGTGGCGGTCGCGCACGACCTCCATCTCGTACTCTTTCCAGCCGAGCACCGACTCCTCGACCAGCACCTCGGTCGTCGGCGAGGCCTCGAGGCCGCCCTGGACGATGTCGAAGAACTCGTCGCGATTGTAGGCAATGCCGCCGCCGGTGCCGCCGAGCGTAAAGGACGGGCGGATGATCGCCGGCAAGCCGACATGGTCGAGCGCCCTGGCCGCCTCCTCGCGATCGTGCACGGCCTCGCTCTTGGGCGATTCGAGCCCGATCTTGGTCATGGCATCGCGGAACAGCAGGCGATCCTCGGCCTTGTCGATCGCCTCGGCGTTGGCGCCGATCAATTCGACGCCGTACTTCGCGAGGCGACCGTCGCGATGCAACGCCATCGCCGTGTTGAGCGCGGTCTGCCCGCCCATGGTCGGCAGGATGGCATCGGGCCGCTCCTTCTCGATGATCTTGGCGACCATGTCGGGCGTGATCGGCTCGATGTAGGTCGCGTCGACCAGGCCCGGATCGGTCATGATCGTGGCCGGGTTGGAATTGATCAGGATGACGCGATAGCCCTCGTCCTTCAGCGCCTTGCAGGCCTGCACGCCGGAGTAATCGAACTCGCAGGCCTGGCCGATCACGATCGGCCCGGCGCCGATGATCATGATGCTCTTGATGTCGGTACGCTTGGGCATGGTTACCTGTCGTCCTGAGCGCAGCGAAGGACCTGACAGTGCGAGTCTTTTCTCGTTGCGCTGCGCACTGTCACTTGCCCTTGCTCTTGTCGATCATCTCGACGAAGCGGTCGAACAGGTAGTGGCTGTCGGTCGGGCCTCGGGATGGTACTGCACGGAGAAGGCCGGCTTGTCAGTGCAGCGGATGCCCTCGTTGCTGCCGTCGAACAGCGAGGTGTGCGTCACCTCGACATTCTTGGGCAGCGATTCCTCGACGACGCAGAAGCCGTGGTTCTGCGAGGTGATCTCGACCTTGCCGGTGCCGAGGTCCTTGACCGGCTGGTTGGCGCCGCGATGGCCGCGTTCCATCTTGCGCGTCTTGCCGCCCAAGGTCAGCGCGAGCAGCTGATGGCCGAGGCAGATGCCGAACAGCGGCACCTTCTTGTCGAGCACGCCCTGGATCGCCGGCACGGTGTAGCCGACCGTCGCGGCGGGATCGCCGGGGCCGTTCGACAGGAACACGCCGTCCGGCTTATGGCGGAGGATGTCCTCGGCAGTCGCCGTCGCCGGCACCACTGTCACCTTGCAGCCCGTGTTGGCGAGGCAGCGCAGGATGTTGCGCTTGGCGCCGTAGTCGACCGCGACGACGTGGTAGCGCGGCTTGCCGAGCTTGCCGTAGCCCTTGCCGAGCGCCCAGGTCGTCTCGTCCCAGCTGTAGGTCTGCTTGGTCGTGACCGCGATCGCGAGATCCATGCCGTCGAGGCCGGGCCACTCGCGCGCCGTCTGGGTGAGCGCCGGGATGTCGAACTTGCCGTCCGGCGCGTGCACCACCACGCCGTTGGGGGCGCCGCCGTCGCGCACGCGGCGGGTGATCTCGCGGGTGTCGACGCCGCAGATGCCGGGCAGGTCGTGGCCCTTCAACCAGTCGTCGAGCGGCTTGGCGGCGCGCCAGTTGGCGGGCTCGGTGATGTCGCCGCGCAGCACCACGCCGCGCGCCGCCGGGTTGATGCTCTCGATATCCTCGGCGTTGGTGCCGACATTGCCGATGTGCGGGAAGGTGAAGGTGATGATCTGGCCGGCATAGGAGGGATCGGTGATGATCTCCTGATAGCCGGTCATCGAGGTGTTGAAGCACACCTCGCCCACCGCCTGGCGCGGTGCGCCCACGCCCTTGCCCCAAAATACCGCGCCGTCGGCCAGCACCAGCGCGGCCGTGGCCCAACGCGGCGCGGCGGTTTCGGCGCCGGCGGTCTGTGATGACGTCATGATGCGTGTGTCCGGTTCCAGCCCGACAGCGCTCTGCCCGGGCCGCGCGGTTTGTAACCGCAGCGTGGTATGGGGTCAAGGCGCGGCGGTGGCGAAATTCGCAAGTCTTTTCAACAACTTATTTGCTTTGCCAATACCGCCGCAGACGATTAGTTTCCGCCTCTTCCGCTATTGGGATGCAATCATGCTGCGCGACAAGTCACTGCGTGACAGGCTGAACGAGGCAATGAAGGACGCGATGCGCGCCCGCGACGTCGCCGCCCTGGGCGCCATCCGGCTGATCCTGGCCAAGCTCAAGGAGGTCGACATCGCCTCCCGCACCGAGGCCAACCGCGAAGGCGTGGCCGACGACAAGATCCTGTCGATGATGCAGGGCATGATCAAACAGCGGAACGAATCGATCGTGCTCTACGAGAAGGGCAACCGCGCCGACCTCGCCGACAAGGAGAAGGCCGAGATCGCGGTGATCGAGCGCTTCCTGCCGCAGCAGATGGATGACACGGCCATGCAGGCTGCCGTGAAGGACGCCATCGCCGCCGCCGGTGCCACCTCGATCAAGGACATGGGCGGCGTGATGGCGGCGCTGAAGGCCAGGTACGCCGGTCAAATGGACTTCGCCAAGGCCTCGGCGGCGGTGAAGAAGACGCTGGCGGGGTAGGCGCCGCTCTGTTCACCAGCGCCCAGCCCGGACTCGAGGCCGTTGCACGCGCCGGTCCGATCGCGCCGTCCGATCGCATTGCCGCGATCGACATTGTCCGCGGCATCGCCCTTTTCGGAGTCATGGCGATCAATGTCGCCACTGTCTTCCGGGTCTCGATTTTCGAACGGTTCCTGCCCGCGCGGTTCCTGCCAATTCGGCCGGACGATACCTGGCTCGATCGCGCGCTCGATTCGATACTTGTCATCGGCATCGACCTGAAGGCCCTCGCGCTGTTCTCTCTGCTTTTCGGCGTTGGCCTCGCCATCCAGTACGATCATTTGTCGGCAGATGCCCACCGCACGTCATTGCTCGTCCGGCGGCTGGCCTTCCTCATGCTCATCGGCCTTTCCCATCTCGTCCTGATCTGGAACGGCGACATTCTGTTCGAGTACGCGATCGCCGGCTTCATCGTGCTGCCCTTCCTGTTCTTGCCGTCACGGATGCCGGCCATCGCGGGAGCCGCGATGCTGGCGGTGTTCATCGGCTCCTCGTTCCTGCCGCCGATCGTTTCGATGCCGAGCAGAGCTTGGATGACGCAGAACGTCGCGGACGCCGGGCGAATCTATGGCTCGGGCGGCTTCGCCGAGATGTTGGCCTTTCGTGTCCACGAACTGCCCGGTTTCCTGCCTCTGCATCTGTCCATTTTCCCGCGCACGGTCGCCCTGATGCTGATGGGTGCAGCGATCTGGCGAGCCGGGGTGTTTCGGACAGGATCTCGAGCGAGCCGGTACTTGCCACTGGTGGCGGCCATCGGAATTGCTGTCGGTGGCGTCTTGGCCGTCTCGCATGCGAACGGCTGGCTCGGCTTGGGGTGGAGGGCCGAACTCTCGCTCGATCGCTTGGCTACCGTGCTATTGGCGGGCGGCTACGGGGCAGCCATCATTCTGGCGACGGACAGAGCAGGCGCCCGCAAATTGCTGGCGTGGGCCGCACCGGTCGGACGAATGGCGTTCACCAACTACCTCATGCAGTCCGCGATCTTCGGTTGGCTCTTCTATGGCTATGGGCTCGGACTGTTTGACAAGCTTGGGGTTGCTGAAGCTCTTGCCATCGGCCTCGGCGTCGGCATTCAGTGCCTACTGGTTGAAGCACTATCTCTATGGTCCGGTGGAATGGCTGTGGCGCAGCGCGATGTATGGAAGGCGCCAGCCCTTCCTGCGCACGTGAAGAATCGCTGCAGTCACGGTGGACCGACTGATGCGATAGACTGGGCCCATGGCTTACGACACACAGGCTGCGGATGGCATCCGCGTCGTCCTCAGCGCCCGACACGACGTCGTCGAAAAGAAGATGATGGGCGGCCTGGTCTTCATGGTGGCCGTCCATATGTGCATCGTGGCGAGCGGGCGCGGCGGCCTGTTGGTGCGCGTCGGCGCCAAGGTCCAGCGGCGCGCGCTCGGCGAGCCGCACGTGAAGCCGATGACGATGGCGGGTCGGCCGATGACCGACTTCGTGCGCGTGATGCCGGAAGGCTATCGGACGGCCGCGGGTTTGAGAAAATGGGTGAGGCGCGGCCTCGATTTCATCGTCACGCTGCCGCCCAAGCCGGCGCGACGCAAGACGCCGCTGCGCCCCAAACGCTGAGGTCGGGTTATCCCCGCGACTCACGCAATCCCGTCCCAAGCGTCCCAGACCGTCCCAACCGGGGGGTGTGGCGGAACCTGGGACGATTGGCCTGAAACCCTTATGGAATCGGCATCGGAGGCGTCCCACGGCGCTGGGACGCAAGTGGGACGTCCCATCACCGCTTTACCCTGTGGCATCGCACCGGCCACCGGCTCATCTTAGGCCATGGCCTTCCCTCCCGGCTTCCTCGATGAGCTGCGCGCGCGCGTCAGCCTGAGCGACGTCGTCGGCCGCAAGGTCGCGCTCAAGCGGCGCTCGGGCGCCGAGTACGCGGGACTGTGCCCGTTCCACAACGAGAAGACGCCGTCGTTCACGGTCAACGACAAGAAGGGCTTCTATCACTGCTTCGGCTGCGGCGAGCACGGCGACGCGGTGGGCTTCGTGATGAAGACCGAGGGGCTGTCCTTCCCCGAATCGGTCGAGAAGCTGGCGCGCGAGGTCGGCCTGCCGGTGCCGCGCGCCACGCCGCAGGAACGCGAGCGCGCCGAACGTGCCTCGACCCTGCAGGAGGTGGTCGAGCAGGCGGCCCGCTGGTTCCAGAAGCAGTTGCGCCTGCCGGTCGGCCGGCACGGTCTCGACTATCTGCGCGGCCGCGGCCTCAGCGATGAGACGATCGACGACTTTCGCTTGGGCTTCGCGCCCGACTCGCGCGACGGCCTGCTCGGCGCGCTGAAGCGCGAGGGCGCGAGCGTCGAGGGCCTGGTCGAGGCCGGCCTGGTCATCCAGCCCGAGGAGCGCGGCCGCGACCCGTACGACCGCTTCCGCGGCCGCGTCATGTTCACCATCAACGACCGCCGCGGCCGGGCCATCGCCTTCGGCGGCCGCGTCATGGGCCAGGGTGAGCCCAAGTACCTCAACTCGCCCGAGACGCCGCTCTTCCACAAGGGCGGCAACCTCTACTGCCTCGATCGCGCCCGCCTTGCCGCCACCAAGGACCAGCCGGTGATCGTGGCCGAGGGCTACATGGACGTGATCGCCCTGCACGGCGCGGGCTTCACCGGCGCCGTGGCGCCGCTCGGCACGGCGCTGACCGAAGGCCAGCTGGCCGAGCTGTGGAAGCTCGCCGACGAGCCCTATCTCTGCTTCGACGGCGACAATGCCGGCCGGCGCGCCGCCAACCGCGCCGCCGAGCGCGCCCTGCCCTTGCTGCGTAACGGCAAGAGCCTGCGCTTCCTGTCGCTGCCGGCGGGCGAGGATCCCGACAGCCTGATCCGGACGCGCGGTGCCGATGCGATCCGCCGCAGCCTCGACCTGGCGCAGCCCCTGTCGGACGTAGTCTGGAGCATGGA
>VBAF01000092.1:0-913 GCA_005884705.1 Alphaproteobacteria bacterium | reverse complement strand
CGAGGGCCAGCGCTGGCAGCCGGGCGCGCGGCGGACCTTCCGCGGCCCCGGCCCCGACCCGGCGCCTTTTGCCGCGGGCTCGGCGGCCCGACGGTCCGGAGTCGACATGGACGGCTCCCGCCAGGAACGGGCGCTGCTGGGGGCCCTGCTGGAACGGCCGGCGCTATTGCACGTCCTGGCCGAGGACGTGGCCAAACTGCCCATTGCCAACCCCGAGATCGCCCGCCTGCGCAGCGGCCTATTGGACGCCCTGTCGCTGGTTTCCGAGGGGATCGACCCGGCGGCCGAGGAGGCCCTCATGGGTACAGGGGCAGAAGGTTCTGACACCCCCCTTGAAGCCCGGCTGATCGAGGAGCATCTGGAGCGCTCCGGTCTTGGCCGGTTGGCTGCCGGCGCCCGGCTGAGGGCTCGAGAGGCTTTCCGGGTGAATCCGGCCGACGAGGATGGCTGGGTCGGCCAATGGCGCCGGATGGCCCGCCATCTCAACCAGCTCACGGCCGAGCCGGAGGAGCTGAAACGGGCCGAGGAGGCCCTGGCCGAGGACATGAACGAGGAAAATCTCCGGCGCCTGGAGGCGATTCTGGAGCGAATACGGCGGGAAAGCATCGAATCGGGGACGGGATAGCCGGCCCGCCACCAAATCAATGCAGTAACCTCTATCGCTGCTTGAAGTTAAGTCCCATATAGTAGAAGGGTAGTTTTCGCGGGGCCGCCCTCTCCGCCTCCCCTTCTTGCAGTCAAGAATCCACGGCCCAACGGCCGTTTTCATAGTTTGTGCACCTAAGGACCAAGAATGGCGACCAAGACCGCGCCCGTTGCCCAGCCTGAAGCCACCGACGCCCGCGAAGAGGGGCCCGACGCTCCTCTGCTCGACACCCTTGGCGCCGAGCTGAAGAAGCTCGTCCAGAAGGGC
>VBAF01000552.1 GCA_005884705.1 Alphaproteobacteria bacterium | reverse complement strand
AGATCGCGTCGACATCGGGCCGCTCCTCGCGGTCGACCTTCACGTTGACGAACAACGCGTTCATCACCGCCGCGACCTCGGGCGATTCGAAGCTTTCGTGCGCCATGACGTGGCACCAGTGGCAGGCGGCATAGCCGATCGACAGCAGGATCGGCCGGTTGGTGCGTTGCGCCTCGGCGAGCGCCGCCTCGCCCCACGGCCACCAATGCACCGGGTTGCCCGCGTGCTGCAGCAGGTAGGGGCTGGTCTCGCTGCCGAGCCGGTTCATGCCGCGCCCTCTCCGAGATTGCCTTCGCTGTTGATCAACAGAACGCGGCTGCCGCGATCGAGATGCAGCGCCTCGAAGGCATCGCCATCCTCGCAAACGCGCAGCAGCCCGGCCAGGCCGGCGCAGCCCGACGGGCCCGACGCGATCGCCGGATCGCCGTCGATTGGATGGGCCAGCAGCCTGCGAGTCGGCATGACGCGGTCCTCGGGGATGGTCATGAACCAGTCGGTCGCCAATCCGACGACCGGCCAGGTGACGGGCGAGATCTCGCGGCAGGCGAGGCCGCCCATCGACGTGTCGGCGTTGCCGCTGGCGGGAGCCGGTTTGCCGGCGCGATTGCTCTGGAACCAGCAGTCGGCGCTCTCGGGCTCGACGACGATGAATGTCGGCCTGGGTTCGTAGCGCGCCCACAGATAGCCGATCACCGAGGCCGCCAGCCCGCCGACTCCGGCCTGGACGAAGACATGCGTCGGGCCGGGCGGCCACTGGCGGATCACCTCCTCGACCAGCACGGTGTAGCCGCGCATCACGTCGCGCGGCGTGTCCTCGTAGCCTGGCCACGAAGTGTCGGAGATGATGGTCCAGCCGTTGGCCTCGGCCTCGCGCCGGCATTCGGCGACGGCGGTGTCGTAGTCGCCGTCAACCCGGATCACCTCGGCGCCGCGCGCCCGGATCGCCGCCTCCTTCTCGGCCGAGGTGAACTTCGGCAGGAAGATGATGCAGCGATTGCCAAACAGCTTGGCGCCGGCCGCGACCGAGCGGCCGTGGTTGCCCGAGCTCGCCGTGGTGAAGACGTAGTCTTTGGTGATCTCGCGATGATTGCCCTTCATCACCTCTTCGAACGAGGGCGAGGCGTGGTAGGCCTCGCCGATCGCGCTCGACAGCTTGCTGTAGACCGCTAGCACGCCGCCCAGCGCCTTGAAGGCGCCGAAGCCGAAGCGCTGGCTCTCGTCCTTGACGCGGATCTCGCCCAGGCCCAATCGTTCGGCGAGGTTGGCAAGGGCATAAAGCGGCGTCGGCTGGTGCCTGGGGCATTCCTTCAGCTCCTCCCGTTGGGGTTCACCACATATTGCTGGTCGCGCCCGAAGGGTAGGGCGCCGGCGCGGGGATTTCGGTCGATCCAGTCGAGGGTCATGATAGAGCGGTTTCCAGTCGATGGAAGCGCGAGCGCTTCCATCGACTGGAAACGCGCGCACGGGCAATGCTGATCTCACAGGGCATATTCTGTCCGGCTGATTTCCAGCCGGACAGAATATGCTCTAGGCTGCAGCAAACGGAGAACGGCGCATGAAAGTCAATGTCGAGGTGACCTGCACGCCCGAGGAGGCGCGGGCCTTCTTCGGCCTGCCCGACCTGGGGCCGATGCAGCAGCGGGTCATAGGCGAGATCGAGGAGCGGCTGCGCTCCAGCCTCAACGCCATGAATCCCGAGACGATCTTCAAGACCTGGCTGCCGGCGTCCATGCAGGGCGTCGAGCAGATGCAGCAGCTCCAGCAGGCGTTCTGGTCGCAGCTCGCCAACATCGCCACGACCGGTAAGAAGGAATAGGGCAAGAAGGAATGACGATGAGCAACCGCCAGAAGCCGACCGATCCCGGGCCGTACTACGAGGCGCACGTCTTTTGCTGCACCAACCGCCGGCCGGCCGGCCATCCGCGCGGCAGCTGCGCCGACAAGGGCAGCGAGGACCTGCGCGACTACATGAAGAACCGCGCCAAGGAGCTCGGCCTCAAGAAGGTGCGGATCAACAGCGCGGGCTGCCTCGACCGCTGCGAGCTCGGGCCGTCGGTGGTGATCTATCCCGAAGGCGTCTGGTACAGCGCCCCGACCCGCGAAGACATCGACGAGATCCTGCAGAAGCACCTGGTCGAGGGCGGCCGCGTCGAGCGCCTGATGCTGCAGCCAACCGACCGCCTGCCGAAGGACCGGGTGAAGGTTTGAGTTCTCTTATTCCAGCAGTTCGCCCAGCCGCTTGATCACGCGCATCGGTGTGGCCGTGGCGTGCGCCGGAATGCCCGCATCGAACGGGTCGTACCAGATGCCGTAAAGGCCGAGCTTCTGGGGCGCCTCGACCTCCCATTCGTAATTGTCGCCGACCATCCAGGCGTCGCCGGCGGCGCAACCCAGCCGCTCGAGCGCGTGGCGGTAGACATCGGGCTCGGGCTTGCCGAGGCCGAACTCGCCCTCGATCTGGATGTGGTCGAAACGATGCGCGAGATCGAAGCGCTCGATCTTGGCGCGCTGGAATTGCGCCGCGCCATTGGTCACCAGCGCGAGCTTGACGCCGCGCGCCCGCAAGGCATCGACCGTCGTGAGCGCGTCGGGATAGAGCCGGTACTCGGCGCGGCGCAGTTCGGTGAAGGCGTTGGCGATGTGGTCGGCCAGCGCCTCGTCAAGAGTGCCGAGCCGGGCCAGGCCGCGCCGCACCGCCAGCCGCCGCGCGCCGGGAATGTCGAGCCGCCATTTGGCCGCCTCGGCACGGTCGCTCCAGAAGGCGCGCGATTCGTCCATGATGGCGAGCCGCACCCGCTCGATCGCCGCGGAATCGTGTGCGTCGAG
>VBAF01000091.1:7898-12986 GCA_005884705.1 Alphaproteobacteria bacterium | reverse complement strand
CGGCGAAGGCGACCACCTTCTTGCCGGGAGCGAACAGCTCCTCCGTAGAGACCGGCTTGGGACCCTCCGCCCCCATCGCGCGCAGCGTTGCATGGGGAACCTTGTCGCCGACCTTGACCATGTTGCTCACTCCTCTTTTTCGTCCTGGCAGTTGAGAAATCCTGGCAAGGTCGGCGTCGATCCCGGCATCTCTTGTCAGAGATGCTTCAGGACGTTCTCCGCCGTCGACGCCTCGAAGGCGCCCGGCTTCTCGACGAAGAGCTGCTCGATCTTGCCGTCGTTGACGATCATGGCGTAGCGCTGGCTGCGCGTGCTTGGTGAGGTCCATGGTGAGGCCCATGGCGTTGCTGAATTCCGCCCCGCCGTCGCCCAGCATCAGGATCTTGCCGTCCGTCTTCGTATCCTTGGCCCAAGCGCCCATCACGAATGCGTCATTCACGGAGATGCAGGCCACCGTGTCGACGCCCTTGCCTTTGATTGCATCAATGTTGGCCAGAAAACCTGGCACATGCTTGGCGCTTCAAGTGGGGGTGAAGGCTCCCGGCAGCGCGAACGCCACCACTTTCTTTCCCGGAGCGAAAAGCTCTTCGGTCGTCATGGTTTTTGGACCCTCCGGGCCCATCATCCTCAGCGTCGCGCTGGGGACCTTGTCGCCAACTTTGGCCATCTCGTTTGTCCTCGCTCGTGGCAATCAGACGTGGCAGTCAGACCGGCCGACCCTAGGACGAAAGCGCGGTTTCTGTCCATCGGCGCCTATCTATCGTTGGCGCTATGTCCTTGGCGCCCTTGATCTTTGACCGGACAATCCCCATGGATTTGGAGGAAACTGATTACATGCCCGGGTCCAGCTCTCCTGCCGCCACCCTGGTCGGCCGCTTCCTGGTTGCAGCGCCGTCGATGCCGGACGAGCGCTTCCAGCGGAGCGTCGTCTTCATGTGCAAGCACGACGACGACGGCGCGCTCGGCATCATCGTCAACAACAAGGTCGAGGATTTGCCCCTCGGCCAAGTGTACAAGCAGCTCGGCATCGAGGTGCCGAAGACCGCCAACCTGCAGCCAGTGCTGTTCGGCGGACCGGTCGAGACCTCGCGCGGGCTGGTGCTGCATTCGGCCGACTACAAGCGCGACGAGACGCTGCTGATCGACGGCGGGCTGGCGCTCACCGCCTCGCTCGAGATCCTGAAGGACATGGCCAACGGCAGCGGACCCAAGCAGGCGTGGCTCGCGCTCGGCCATTCGGGCTGGCAGCCCGGCCAGCTCGACCGCGAGCTGCAGGACAATGCCTGGCTGGTGGTCGACGGCGATGCCGCGCTGGTGTTCGACTACGACCTCGAGGCCAAGTGGCAGCGCGTGCTCGACCGGCTGGGCGGCAAGAGCGGCGCGGGAACCAAGTTCGATCCGGCGTCCTATTCGCACCAGGTGGGACGGGCCTGATTAGCGCAGCGCGGCTGCAACCTGAAAGTGCGAAATACCCTATCAATCCACCGGTCGTCGGCTTATAGGCCAAATCGGTGCCTCTGCATCCCTCCCTTCGCGGCGGCACCGCGTAGCCGGGACGTCGCTGCTCCTTCCCCAACCCCATCGGGAGCAACGGCGTCCCGCAGTCGTCTTGGGCGAAGGCACCATGAGAAGGCGCGGCGCCTTACTCCGCGGCGACCCTCTCCGAGGCCGGCGTGCGATAGGCGGCGAGCAGGGAGGCTTCGCGCTCCTTGGCCGCCGTCACGTTCTTCTCCTTGACGTGGCCGAAGCCGCGCATGCTCTCGGGCACCGCGGCGATCTGCACTGCCAGCGCGTGGTTGTCCTGGTCGAGCGTCGCGAGCAACGAATCGATCGTCGCCTCGTACTCGGCGATCAGGCGCCGCTCCATCCGGCGCTCCTCGCTGTAGCCGAAGACGTCGAGCGCCGTGCCGCGCAGCTTCTTCAGCGAGGCGAGGACGCGGAACGCGCTCAGCATCCAGGCGCCGTACTCGCGCTTCTTGAGCTGGCCGGTCTGCAGATCGCGCTCGGCGAAGAGCGGCGGGGCGAGATGGAAGGAGAGCTTGTAGTCGCCCTCGAACTGCGCGCCGAGCTTCGCCAGGAACGTGCCGTCGGTGTAGAGGCGGGCGACCTCATATTCGTCCTTGTAGGCCATCAGCTTGTAGAGCGACTTGGCAACCGCTTCGGCAAGACCCGAGCGGCCGCGCGCGCGCTCCTTCTCGACCGACGCCACGCGCTCGACAAAGCGGCTGTAGCGGTCGGCATAGGCCTTGTCCTGGTAGGCGGTCAGCAGCTCGACCCGCTTGGCGACGATCTCCGGCAGCTTCCGGGCGACGGACTTCTCGACCCGAAGGGTGGGCCTGGCTGCCGCCTGCACGACCGCGAGATTGTGCGCCGCCAGCCGGCCCCAGGCGAAGGTGCGCTTGCTGGTCTCGACCGCGACTCCGTTCAGCTCGATCGCGCGCTCGAGCGCGACGAGCGACAGCGGCACCAGCCCTTTCTGCCAGGCATAGCCCAGCATGAAGAGGTTGGTGGCGATCGAATCGCCCAGGATCGCCGTAGCGAGGCCGGTACCATCGACGAAGGTGGTGGCCTCGTCGCCCGCGGCGTCGCGGATCGCCTTCATCATCGACTCGGCGCCGAGATCCATGTCGCCGTTCAGCACGAAGGCGGCGACCGGCTGCATGTAGCCGTTGATCACCGCCTTGGTGATGCCGGGCTCGATGCGGGAGAGGGCCGCCGGCGCCGCCGCCACGACCATGTCGCAACCCAGCACCAGGTTGGCGCCGCCGGCGGCGATGCGCACCGCATGCAGGTCTTCAGGCTTGGGCGCGAGGCGGATGTGGCTCATCACCGCGCCGTTTTTCTGGGCGAGGCCGGTGAAGTCGAGCACCGTACAGCCCTTGCCTTCGAGGTGCGCCGCCATGCCGATCAGCGCGCCGACGGTGATCACGCCGGTGCCGCCGATGCCGGTCACCAGGATGCCGTAGGCCTCGTTGAGCGGCCGCAGCGTCGGCATCGGCAGCGAGGCGAACGGATCCTTCTCGACGACCGTGAGCTGCGGGCGGCGGGCCTTGGCCGGCGTGCCGCCGTTCACCGTCACGAAGCTCGGGCAGAAGCCGTTGAGGCAGGAGAAGTCCTTGTTGCAATTGCTCTGGTCGATCTGGCGCTTGCGGCCGAGCTCGGTCTCGAGCGGCTTGACCGACACGCAGTTGCTCTTGTCGGAGCAGTCGCCGCAGCCCTCGCACACCGCGTCGTTGATGAACACGCGCTTGGCGGGATCGGGGAAGGTGCCGCGCTTGCGCCGGCGGCGCTTCTCGGCGGCGCAGGTCTGGTCGTAGACCAGCACGGTGAGGCCGGGGATCTCGCGCAGTTCGCGCTGCACCGCGTCGAGCTCGTCGCGATGGCGGATGGTGACGCCATGCGCGAAGCCGGCATTCATGGGGTACTTGCCGGGCTCGTCGGTGACGACGATGACCTTCTTCGCCCCCTCCGCCTCGACCTGGCGCGTGATCTCGGGGACCGACAGCGGCCCGTCATGCGGCTGGCCGCCGGTCATCGCGACCGCGTCGTTGTAGAGGATCTTGTAGGTGATGTTGATGCCCGCGGCGGCGGATTGGCGGATCGCCATCAGGCCTGAATGGTAGTAGGTGCCGTCGCCGAGATTCTGGAAGATGTGCTTCTCTGACGTGAACGGCGCCTGGCCAACCCAGCCCACGCCTTCGCCGCCCATGTGGCTGATCAGCGAGGTCCGCCGGTCGGGCATCCAGATCGCCATGCCGTGGCAGCCGATGCCGGCCATCGCGCGGCTGCCTTCGGGCACGCGCGTAGACGTGTTGTGCGGGCAGCCGGAGCAGAAGAACGGCGTGCGCGCCACCTTGCCCGGTGGCGCGTTCAAGAGCCGTTCCTTGGCTTCGAGGCGGGCCATGCGCTGCTTGAGCTCGGGCGAATCGCCGGTGTGCTTCATCAGCCGGTTGGCGATCACCATGGCGACGCCGGTCGGCGAGAGCTCGCCCTCGCTCGGGAAGAGGATGCGGTTGTCCTCGTCGGTCTTGCCGATCACCAGCGGCCGGCGGTCGGCCGGCGCGTTGTAGAGGATGCGGACGAGCTGGTCCTCGAGGTTGGAGCGTTTCTCCTCGATCACGATCACTTCCTGCAGGCCTTCGGCGAAGCGGCGCGCCCCTTCCGGCTCGAGCGGCCAGGTGACGCCGACCTTGTAGAGGCGGATGCCGAGCGTCTTGCAGCGCTCTTCGCTGAGGCCGAGATCCTCGAGCGCCTGGCGGGTGTCGAGATAGGCCTTGCCGGTGGTCATGATGCCGATGCGCGCGCGCGGCGGCTCGATCACCGTGCGGTCGAAGCCGTTGGCGCGCACGAAGGCACGCACCGCCGCCATCTTCGGCCCGTGCAGGCGCTTCTCGGCCTCGAGCGGCGGATCGGGGTTGCGGATGCCGAGCCCGCCCGGCGGCAACTGGAAATCGGTCGGCATCGCGATCTGCAGCCGCTCGGGATCGACCCACACCGAGGCGCCGGACTCGACGGTCTCCGAGATCGCCTTGAAGCCGATCCAGCAACCCGTGTAACGCGACATCGCGTAGCCCAGGATGCCGAAGTCGAGATACTCCTGGACGGTCGCCGGATTGACGACCGGGATCATCGCCGCGGCGAAGACCTGCTCGCTCTGGTGCGGCAGGGTCGAGGACTGGCAGCCATGGTCGTCGCCGGCGAGCGCGATCACGCCGCCATATTGCGAGGTGCCGGCGGCATTGCCGTGCTTCAGCACGTCCATCGAGCGATCGACGCCGGGGCCTTTGCCGTACCAGATGCTGAACACGCCATCGACGGTGGCTGACGGGAACAGGTTGGTCTGCTGGCTGCCCCACACCGCCGTCGCCGCCAGGTCCTCGTTGAGGCCGGGCTGGAAGTGGATGTTGTTTTCCTTCAGGTACCGTTTGGCGCCCCACAGCGCGTTGTCATACATGCCGAGCGGCGAGCCGCGGTAGCCCGAGATGAAGCCGCCGGTGTTCAGCCCCGCCTTGAGGTCGCGCTGGCGCTGCATCATCGGCAGGCGCACCAGTGCCTGGATGCCGGTCAGGTAGACGCGGCCCTTGTCCA
>VBAF01000091.1:0-7859 GCA_005884705.1 Alphaproteobacteria bacterium | reverse complement strand
GTCCTCCAGCGCGTAGTCGCCGAAGACGAGGGGAAGCGGGGTGCTGCTCATAAGCCCTCCCGGGGCACGTCATAAACGGTCGTTTATGACGCGAGCATAGCGCGAGCTCAGGGATGGCGCACCCGTCGTCCCGACCGCCGAAAAGAGGCCCCTCGGCTGCGCTCGGGGCGACGAACCAGCTCCGCTAGTTCGTCGGCTTCTTGCCGGCCTTATAGTTGGCGATCGCTGCCTTGAGCTCGCGATGTTCCGCACAGCCGAACACGCAGAGCTGGTCGAGCCGGGCGAGGTGCTGCGCGGCCTGCTGCGGCTGGTCGAGCATCAGATAGGCCTCACCGATATATTCGTTGGCGCCGAGATGCTTGGGATCGATCTGCAGCGCCGTGGTGTAGTACTGCAGCGAACCTTGCGGATTGCCCGACTTGCGGGTGGCATAGCCCAAGAGATTGTAGGCATCGGCGTTCTTCGGGTTCTTGGCGACAACCTGCTGCAGCAGCGGGATCGCTCCGCCGTAGTTCTTCGCCTCGATCATCGCCTTGGCGCTTGCGTAGTTCGGGTCGCCCGCCGGGGTCGCCGACGACGGGGAAGGCTTCGGATCGTTGCCCATCGCCCAGGCGCCGCCGGCTGATGCCGCAATCGCCAGCGCCGCCATCAGGATCGTTAAGTGAGTGCGCATGATCGGCCTCCTTGTTTGCTCAAATTCATCCTGCCTACCGGCTCGCGCAACGAAATCAGGATGACAAGCTCGTGAGGTCGCGCGCCTGGACGACCGCGCGGACCACAAGCTTGCCCTGCCGCCCGCGGATGTCCACCTCGTGCGCCGGCGCGGCGGAGAGATCGACCCCGGCGCGGTCGAGCAGCTCCTGCGAGACGACCAGCTCGACCTTGAACTCCTTGGTGAGGCTTTCGAGCCGGCTTGCCGTGTTCACCGTGTCGCCGATCGCGGTGAGGGAAGCCGCCCGGTCGTAGCCCATCTCGCCCACGATCGCCGGGCCGGCATGCAGGCCGATGCCGATTCGCAAGGGCTGATCGAGGTCGCCGGACATCGCCTCGTTGAGATCGTCGAGCGCCAGCGCCATGCGGCGCGCGGCGTCGAGCGCCTGGCGGCAGGCGACATCGGGCTCGCGGTCGAGGCCGAAGATCGCCATCACGCCATCGCCGATGAACTTGTCGAGCCGGCCGCCGGCCGCCTGCACCGCCTGGCCGGTGGCGCGGAAATAGCGGTTGAGCAGGAACACCACGTCGTAGGGCAGGCGGCCCTCGGAGATCGAGGTGAACCCCCTGATGTCGGCGAACAGGATCGCGACATAGCGCTCGCCGCCATGTGCCTGCGGCTGGCGGCGATAGGCCTCGACCGGCCCCGACGTCGGCGGCAGCAGCGGCGTGATGCGATAGCGCCCCGGCGGCGGCCGGAGCTGGCAGGCGAGCCGCACGTTCTGCGGCGCGCCGACGCGGGCCAGCACCTTCTGTTCCTCGGGCGAGGGCGGCGGCAGCTTGGCGCGGTCGGCGCCGCCCACCCGCACCCGGCAGGTCGAGCAGCGACCGCGGCCGCCGCACACCGAAGCGTGCGGGATGCCGGCGATGCGGCTCATCTCGAGCACGCTCAAGCCCGCCGGCAGATCAACCCGCTTGCGGTCGCCGTAGGCGAGATGGACGACGCCGGCGCGCCGCTCCCAGAAATCGCGTACCGGGCGGGCCGCGAAGGAAGCGGCCAGTAGCAGCAGGGCGCCGGCCATCAGAGCGTCGGCGATCCGGTAGAGCTCGGCTGCCGACTGCGCATCGGGCGCCTGCGCCCGCGCGAACACCTCGCGCAGGAAGCCGGGCTGCTGGGCGAGTTCGGCGAAGTCGCGCAGGGCAACTGCTGCGCCGGCGATGCCGGCCGCCGGCACCAACAAGGCAACGGCGTAGAGGACAGGCAGCCAGTCGCGGTACCACGGCCTGAGGCGCCAGGCGAAGTGGATGCCGATGCAGGCATGGATCCACACCACCAGGGGAAGCGAGAACTGGCGCGCGATGCCGAGCCAGCCGCCGACGACCAGCGAGGCCAGCACCCAGGGATAGCTCGGCTCCACGCCGTAGTAGTCGTGCGCGACGCGCGTGCCCACGACATGCACCGCGGCGATCGGGATGATCGACGCGCCGAGCACCAGCTGCGTCCATTCCCACACCGAGAGCCGGAACGAGCGGCGGCGCACCACCGCCCACAGCGCCAGCGAGAAATGGATCAGGAGCGCGCCGTAGAGCGCGATCTGGCCGGGCAGGCTCTTCCAGACATAGACGAACCACTGGCGGCCGTCCTCGAGCACGCGCAGCGAGACCAGGCCGAGCGAATGGTTGATCAGGTGGAGCGTGACATAGGTGAGGAGGATATAGGCCGACCAGAGGCGCAGGCGTCCGACCATCGCCCGGTGCCGCCTATTTCAGGAGCGGCAGCACCGCTTCCGGTGGCCGCCCGATCGCGGCCTTCTTGCCCGCGACCACGATCGGCCGCTGCAGCAGGATGGGATGGGCCGCGATCGCCCGGGCGATCTCCGCCTTGCTCATCTCGGCCTTGTTCTTCTTGAGCGCCTTGAACTCGGCCTCGCCGTCGCGGACCAGCGCGCCCGGATCGCCGCCCACCATGTCGATCAGCGTCTCCACCTCTGCCTTACTGGGCGGCTGCTTGAGATATTCCCGAATGGCGGGCGTGACGCCCTTTTTCTGCAGGAGCTCGAGCGCCTGTCGCGACTTGCTGCAGCGCGGATTGTGCCAGATCGTGACCGTCATGCCGCAAGCATGGCGACGCTACCGCACCTCGTCCAGTGAGTCGGGATCGGAAGCGTCGATCACCTTTTTGGCAAGGGCGTACTCGAAACCACCGCGGGCCATCGCGGCAAGATCGCGGTTGCGGTGCTCCTTGCGGTCTTTCTGCCGGAACGGCCCGAGCCGCCGCCGGCGGGCCAGCGCCACCGCGGCCTGCCATTCGCGCTGGCGCGGATCGGTGTCGAGCTCCTGGTCGAGGCCGGCCATCGCCTGGTCGAGCGTGTCGCCGTCGACTCCGGCGACCCTGAGCTTCTGGCGAGTGACCCGGTTCGAGCTGCCGCGCCGGTGCAGCGCGCGCGCCTTGGTCTGGGCGAAGGCCTGGTCGTCAATCACGCCGGCGTCGACGAACTTGGCGACAATGGCGTCGATGGTCTGCCTGACGTTGTCGATGATCGGCGCCTCGGCCATCTTCGCCTTGGCGACCCGCCGGGTCAGCACGCGGCGCAGGCCTTCGGCCGTGCTGGGATAGCGCTCGAGATAGAACGCGGCGATGCTCTGCAGGTAGTTGGCGGTGATCGGACGCGCCGGCCGCTTCATGGGACCGCGGGCCCGCCCATGCGCCGCGCCAGGTCCTCGCGGCGGCGCAGCTCCTCGACCTCTTTCTCCCAGCTCATGGTCTCGTTCCTCTCCCCGTGTCATCCCGAGCGGAGCGAGGGATCTATAGGCTGCAGCATAGTTCCCTCGCTGCGCTCGGGATGACACCGATGTGCATGGGCCAATAACTCTAACCTCTCAGCGGGATGCCGACGATCGCCTCGAGCTCGGCGATGGCCATGTCGGGATCGCCGACCTTGATGGTGCGCATGCCGAGCGCGCGCGCCGGTTTGAGGTTGATGCCGAGATCGTCGAGATAGACGCAGGCGGCGGGCGGCACGCCGATCAGCTCGCAGGCGTGCCGGTAGATGCGCGGGTCGGGCTTGCGGAAACCCAGCTTGCTCGATTCCACGACATATTCGAACAGCGTCATCACCTCGGCCACCGCCGCCGCCTTGTCGGGACTGCGCGCCATGCCGGGGCCTTCGCCGTGCTTCATGTTGTTGGTGATGCAGGCCACCCTGAAGGCCGCCCGGCAGCGGCGCAGCGCTTCCACCATCTGCGGCCGAATGTCGCCGCTGATCGCCTTCAGCACGCGCCAGCCGTCGAGCTTGTGACCGAGCGCCACAGCCTCGGCCTCGAACAGCGCGACGAACTCCGCCAGCGACACCTCGCTTCGTTCCATTTTTGCCCAGGCATTGGTGTCGGCATTGCGCGCATTGAGCATGCGGATGAAATCTTCGGGAAGGCCGGCCTCGCGCTCATAGATTCGGAAGGCCTCGAACGGGCTGGTCAGGATCACGCCGCCGAAGTCCCAGAGGACAGCGAGCGGCCGTGCATGGCTCTTATTCAGCATGGTGCGACGGTCTTTACCTTGTTCCTGCCGCAGTCGGCGCCTATTTCACGCCCTCCAATAGGCGACAGAGGTGGTCCTTGACTACCAATCGCCTTCACTCCGATCAGGAAGCTGAAATGACGGATGTAGCGCTTGTAGCGCCGCGCGGCGACGCCGTGGCGGCAGAGGCAGGAAATACCATGGTGCGGACGGATGGGCGCAATCGGCGCGCGGCCGAGACGCGGCGCAAGATCATCGCGGCGGCCAAGGCCATGATCACCGAGACCAGCGTGGCGCCCACGGTGGTGGGCGTGGCCAAGCGGGCCGACGTGTCGGTGCGCTCCGTGTTCCAGCACTTCCACGACGTTGAGTCACTTTTCGTAACTGTGATGGACAGTATCCGGGCCGATCTGGCCGTGCCGGAGCTGCCGTCGGCCAGCCGTCCCTTGGCGGCGCGCATTGAAGACATCGTGAAGGTGTTCGCCGAGTTGTTCGACAAGGTCGTCCCGCTGCGCGTGGCGGCCGGCCAGTTCGTCGACCATCCGGCGCTGATCGAGCGCAGCCAGCAGGCGCGCAACGAGCTGCGCGGAGCCACCTTCGAGGTCTTCGCACCCGAGTTCGCGACGCTCTCCGAGCCGGCGCGCGAGCAACTGGCCGATGCGATCGGCGCGGCGCTCTCGCTCGACGCCTGGATCGTGCTGCGTCGTCGCGACGGTCTCGGCCTCGAGCGCGCGGCCGCGGTATGGCGCCTCACTCTGACTGCCCTGCTGGCGCAGGCGGTCGGCCCGAAGGGCTAACAAGCTTGTCCCTGGTCGCCAATTGACTTCGCGTTGGCGATCAGGGACTTAAAGCCCCCGACAAGGAATCCGGCCGCAGCATTCATGGCGACCAGCCAATTGCATGAGGACTTCTCGCGCGAGGAGCACGTCAAGGCGGGCTCCGACCGCGGATTCGGTCTCGTTTTCGCCGGCTTTTTCGCCCTCGTCAGCGCGCTGTCGTGGTGGCGCGGCCACACCGGCTGGCACTGGATGCTGCCGGTCGCGGCGGCGTTCCTGGTCGCCGCCTATACCTATCCCAAGATCCTGGCGCCGCTGAACCGGCTGTGGCTGAAGTTCGGCCTGCTGCTCTACAAGGTCATGAACCCGCTGGTGCTCGGCTTGCTATTCTTCGTCACCATCACGCCGATCGGCCTCGTCATGCGCGCCTTCGGCAAGGATTTCCTGCGGACGAAGATCGACCGCAGCGCCAAGAGCTACTGGATCGAGCGCGAGCCGCCGGGGCCGCCGCCGCAGTCCATGAAGAACCAGTTCTGAGAGCGGGAGTAGGGAGACAATGGGTTCGATCCTCGTCGAGCTTTGGGCGTTCATGCGGGCGCGCAAGAAATTCTGGCTGCTGCCGATCATGATCATGATGGTGATCTTCGGCGGCCTGATCGTGCTGACCAAGGGCTCGGCCATCGCGCCGTTCATCTACACGCTGTTCTAGGGCAAGCGCAGGGGCGCTCTGATGCGGGTACTCGGGATCTCGGCCTTCTATCACGACAGCGCCGCGGCGCTGGTCGAGGACGGCAGGCTCGTCGGCGCCGCGCAGGAAGAGCGCTTCACCCGCAAGAAGCACGATTCGGGCTTCCCCGAGAAGGCGCTGCAATACTGCCTCGACACGGCCGGCATCAAGCTGGCCGACGTCGACTACGTCGCCTTCTACGACAAGCCGTTCCTCAAGTTCGAGCGGCTGCTCGAGACCTATCTCGCCTTCGCCCCGCGCGGCTTCAGTTCCTTCCGCATGGCCATGCCGCTGTGGCTCAAGGAGAAGTTGTTCCAGAAGACGCTGCTGCGCGACGAGATGAAGAAGTGGCAGCCCGACTTCGACTGGCAGAACCGGCTGCTGTTCGGCGAGCATCACCAGAGCCATGCCGCCTCGGCGTTCTTCCCGTCGCCCTATGAAGAGGCCGCGATCCTGTGCATGGACGGCGTCGGCGAATGGGCGACCACGTCGCTCGGCTTCGGCCGGGGCAACAAGCTCGAGATGCTGAAGGAGATCCATTTCCCGCATTCGCTGGGTCTCCTCTACTCGGCCTTCACCTACTACACCGGCTTCAAGGTCAATTCGGGCGAGTACAAGGTGATGGGGCTCGCGCCCTACGGCGAGCCCAAGTTCAAGGACACGATCCTGAACAACATCGTCGACCTCAAGGACGACGGCACTTTCCGCCTCGACCAGAGCTACTTCGACTATTGCACCGGCCTGCGCATGACCAACGACAAGTTCGCTGAGCTGTTCGGCGGACCGGCGCGCAAGCCCGAGGAGCTGCTGACCCAGAAGCACATGGACCTCGCCGCCTCGATCCAGGCGGTGACCGAGGAGATCGTGCTGCGCCTCGACCGCTCGGTGAAGCAGGAGACCGGGGCGAAGAACATCTGCCTGGCCGGCGGCGTGGCGCTCAACTGCGTCGCCAACGGGAAGCTATTGCGCGAGAACATCTTCGACGGCATCTGGGTGCAGCCCGCGGCCGGCGATGCCGGCGGCGCGGTCGGCGCGGCCTTCGCCGCCTATCACGGCTATCTCGGCCAGGCGCGCAAGCTCAACGGCCATCTCGACGGCATGGCCGGCTCCTATCTCGGCCCGGAATACAACGACGACGAGATCGCCGAGCGCCTGACCAAGGCCGGCGCCAGGTTCGTCCGCCTGCCCTACGAGAAGACGATCTTCCACACCGCCGAGGCGCTCGCCCAGGAGAAGGCGGTCGGCTGGATGCAGGGCCGCATGGAGTTCGGGCCGCGCTCGCTCGGCGCCCGCTCGATCCTGGGCGACGCCCGCTCGCCCGGCATGCAGAAGACGCTCAATCTGAAAGTGAAGTACCGCGAATCGTTCCGGCCGTTCGCGCCGGCGGTTCTGCGCGAGGATCTCGGCGACTATTTCGACATCAAGACCGACAGTCCCTACATGCTGATGGTCGCGCCGGTGAACGAGGATCGCCGCCGCGCCATGACGGCGGAGGAGCAGGCGCTGTTCGGCATCGACAAGCTGAACGTGCCGCGCTCGGACATCCCGGCGGTGACGCACGTCGACTATTCGGCGCGCATCCAGACCGTGCACAAGGAGACCAACCCGGCCTTCCACGACCTGATCTCGGCCTTCAAGGCGCAGACCGGCAGCTCGGTGATCGTGAACACCTCGTTCAACGTGCGCGGCGAGCCGATCGTCTGCACGCCGGAGGACGCCTTCCGCTGCTTCATGGGCAGCGAGATCGAGGTGCTGGTGATCGGCAACTGCTTCCTCAGGAAGGAAGACCAGGACCCCGCCCTCAAGCTCGACTACAAGCACGCCTTCGAGCTCGACTAGCGACCCTTGTCGTCCCGAGCGAAGCGAGGGACCTTAGGTGCCATGCGCGCCGTCGTCTGCGATCGCCTCGGCGATCCCTCCGTCCTCCAGGTCAAGGAAGTCCCGACACCCGAACCCGGGCCGCGCGACGTCGTCGTCAAGGTCGGCGCGGCCGGCGTCAATTTTCCCGATATCCTGTCTGTCGCCGGGACCTACCAGCACAAGCAGGTGCTGCCGTTCATTCCCGGCATGGAAGGAGCCGGCACGGTCCACACCGTCGGCAGCGATGTCACGGACTGGAAGCCCGGCGACCGCGTGATCTTCGGCGTGCGGCCGGGCGCCTTCGCCGAGTACGCCAAGGTCACCAAGC